>NZ_JALPKP010000059.1:0-31110 GCF_051383635.1 Geodermatophilus sp. CPCC 205506
CTCGCCCTTCAGACAGGCCCGGCACTGCCCGCAGACCGCCCGCCAGTTGAGGATGACGAAGTCCCCGACCGCGACGTTGGTGACGCCGGCGCCGACCGCGGAGACGGTCCCGGCGGCCTCGTGGCCGAGCAGGAACGGGAACCCGTCGCTGATGTTGCCTTCCCGGTAGTGCAGGTCGGTCGCGCAGACGCCGCACGCCTGGACGTCGACGACCGCCTCACCCGGCCCGGGGTCGGGCACGAGAATCGTCTCGACGGTGACCGGAGCACCCTTGCTGCGGGCGACGACGCCCTTCACCTCATGGGCCATGACGCTGGATCTCCTCTCGTGGGGGTGCGCAGACGCGGCGGGTGCGGGGGAGGGGTGCCGACTGCGGTGGAGATCCGCGGGAGATCGCTTCCGCCGTCCCCTTGACCCTGCCTGCCGGTCACCCTACGGTGTTAGACGACTGATATACCAGTCCTCGGCTCAATCTCCTGACAGAAGGGACTGCGGCATGGTCGTCCAGCTCGAAGGAGCCCTCCGGGGCTCGGACCGCGTGCTCGACCGATCGCTGGGGGACACCGACCCGGAGGTCTTCGAGGCGATCTCGGCCGAGCTGACCCGGCAGCAGACCACGCTGGAGATGATCGCCAGCGAGAACTTCGCCCCGGTCGCGGTCATGCAGGCCCAGGGTTCGGTCCTCACCAACAAGTACGCCGAGGGCTATCCCGGCCGGCGCTACTACGGTGGCTGCGAGCACGTCGACGTCGTCGAGCAGCTGGCCATCGACCGGCTGAAGGCGCTGTTCGGCGCCGAGTACGCCAACGTCCAGCCGCACTCGGGCGCCCAGGCCAACGCGGCGGCGATGTCCGCACTGCTGGAGCCCGGCGACACGATCCTCGGTCTCGACCTGGCGCACGGCGGTCACCTGACGCACGGCATGCGGCTCAACTTCTCCGGCAAGCTCTACGACGTCGCCGCCTACCACGTGGGCCGCGAGGACCACCGGGTCGACATGGCCGAGGTGGAGCAGCTGGCGAAGGAGCGGCGGCCCAGGCTCATCGTGGCCGGCTGGTCGGCCTACCCCCGGCACCTGGACTTCGCCGAGTTCCGCCGGATCGCCGACGAGGTCGGGGCGTACCTCATGGTGGACATGGCCCACTTCGCCGGGCTGGTCGCCACCGGGCTGCACCCGTCCCCGGTGCCGCACGCGCACGTGGTCACCTCGACCACCCACAAGACCCTCGGCGGCCCGCGCGGCGGGGTCATCCTGGCCACCGCGGACCTCGCGAAGAAGTTCAACTCGTCGGTCTTCCCCGGCCAGCAGGGCGGGCCGCTCGAGCACGTCATCGCCGCCAAGGCGGTGGCCTTCAAGCTGGCCGGTGAACCGGCCTTCCGCGAGCGCCAGGAGCGCACCCTCGCCGGCGCCCAGATCCTGGCCGACCGGTTGCTGGCCGCCGACTCCCGCGAGGCGGGGATCGACGTCGTCAGCGGCGGCACCGACGTCCACCTCGTCCTCGTGGACCTGCGGGAGTCGGAGCTCGACGGCCGGCAGGCCGAGGACCGCCTCCACTCCATCGGGATCACCGTCAACCGCAACGCCGTGCCCTTCGACCCCCGCCCGCCGATGGTCAGCTCCGGCGTCCGCATCGGCACCCCGGCGCTGGCCGCCCGCGGCTTCGGCCTCGACGACTTCACCGAGGTCGCCGACGTGATCGCCGCCGCGCTCCGCCCCTCGACCGGCGACGAGCAGCTCGCCGGACTCCGCGCGCGGGTCACCCGGCTCGCCGACCGCCACCCGCTCTACCCCGACCTGACGGAGGCCGGCCGATGAGTCCCCGCACCCCCGGCGCCGACCTGCCGGACCACCCGGCGTTCCTCTGGCGCGACCCGGAGCCCAAGCGCTCCTACGACGTGGTGATCGTCGGCGGCGGCGGCCACGGCCTGGCCACCGCGCACTACCTCGCCAAGAACCACGGCATCACCAACGTGGCGATCCTGGAGAAGGGGTGGCTGGCGGGCGGCAACATGGCCCGCAACACCACGATCATCCGGTCCAACTACCTGTGGGACGAGAGCTCGACGATCTACGAGCGCTCGCTGAAGCTGTGGGAGGGGCTCGAGGAGGACCTCGGCTACCCGATCCTGTTCAGCCAGCGCGGCGTGCTCAACCTCGCGCACACCCTGCAGGACGTCCGCGACAGCGTGCGGCGGGTCGAGGCCAACAAGCTCAACGGCGTCGACGCGGAGTGGGTGGAGCCGGACGAGGTCCGCAAGATCTGCCCGGTCGTCAACACGTCGGCCGACATCCGCTACCCGGTCCTGGGGGCGACGTACCAGCCGCGCGCGGGCATCGCCAAGCACGACTACGTGGCCTGGGGCTTCGCCCGACGCGCCGACGAGGCCGGCATCGACCTGATCCAGGACTGCGAGGTCACCGGGTTCGCCACCGACGGCAACCGGGTCACCGGGGTGCAGACCACCCGCGGCACCATCGCCGCCGGCACGGTCGCCCTCTGCGCGGCGGGCCACACCTCGGTCCTCACCGACATGCTCGGCATCCGCGTGCCGGTGCAGAGCCACCCGCTGCAGGCCCTGGTCTCCGAGCTGCTCGAGCCGGTGCACCCCACGGTGGTCATGTCCAACGCCGTGCACGTGTACGTCTCCCAGGCGCACAAGGGCGAGCTGGTCATGGGCGCCGGCGTCGACTCCTACAACGGCTACGGCCAGCGCGGCGCCTTCCACATCATCGAGCGCCAGATGGCCGCCGCCGTCGAGCTCTTCCCGGTGTTCGCGCGGGCGCACCTGCTGCGCACCTGGGGCGGCATCGTCGACGTCAGCCCCGACGCCTCGCCGATCGTGGGCCGCACCCCCTACGAGAACCTCTACCTGAACTGCGGCTGGGGCACCGGCGGGTTCAAGGCCACGCCCGGCATCGGCTGGGCCCTGGCGCACACCATCGCCCACGACGAGCCCCACCCGGACGTGGCGCCGTTCAGCCTCGATCGCTTCGTCACCGGCGCGCTCGTCGACGAGCACGGCGCCGCCGCCGTGGCCCACTGACCCAGGGAGTCCCCGTGCAACTCATCGCATGCCCGTGGTGCGGCCCCCGCGAGGAGGTCGAGTTCTCCTACGGGGGACAAGCCCACGTGGCCTACCCCGCCGAGCCGGCCGCGCTCTCCGACGAGCAGTGGGCCCACTACGTCTTCTTCCGCGACAACCCGAAGGGCCGCTTCGCCGAGCGCTGGAACCACAGCGCCGGCTGCCGCCGCTGGTTCAACGCCGTCCGCGACACCGCCACCTACCGCTTCGAGAGCGTGTACCGCCTCGACGAGCCGAAGCCGGTGACCTCATGAGCGCCCCCTTCCGCGCCGCCTCGGGCGGCCGTATCGACCGCGCCACGACGCTGCAGTTCACCTTCGACGGGCAGACCCACACCGGTCACCCCGGGGACACCCTGGCCTCCGCCCTCCTCGCCGCGGGCCGGCACCAGGTCGCCACCAGCATCAAGCTGGGGCGGCCCCGCGGGATCGCCGCGGCGTGGGCCGAGGACCCGGGCGGGCTGGTCCAGATCGAGGAGCCCTTCCCCGAGCCGATGCTGCTGGCCACCACGGTCGAGCTCCACGACGGGCTGGTCGCCCACGGCCTGCCGGGGCAGGGCCGGCTGGCCGACGTCCCCGACTCCGCCCGCTACGACGCCGTCCACCACCACGTCGACGTGCTCGTCGTGGGCGCGGGCCCCACGGGTCTGGCCGCCGCGCTCAGCGCCGCGCGGTCCGGCGCCCGCGTCGCCCTGGTCGACGAGCAGTCCGAGGCCGGCGGCTCCCTGCTGTCGGGCACCGACCGGCTCGACGGCGTCCCGGCGCTGGACTGGGTGGCGGACGCGGTCGCGGAACTGGCCCGCCACCCGGAGGTGCTGCACCTGCAGCGCACCACCGCGTTCGGCAGCTACGACGACGGCTTCGTCCTCGCCCTGGAGCGGCGCACCGACCACCTCGGCGCCGAGGCCCCCAAGCACGTCTCGCGCCAGCGGGTGTGGCGCCTCCGGGCACGGTCGATCGTCGTCGCGACCGGGGCGCACGAGCGCCCGGTGGTGTTCGCCGACAACGACCGCCCGGGCATCGTGCTCGCCGGTGCCGCGCGGACGTTCCTGCACCGCTACGGCGTGCTGCCCGGCCGCGACGCGGTCGTGTTCACCACCAACGACAGCGCCTACGACGCCGCCCTCGACCTGCACCGCGCCGGCGTGCGGGTGCAGGCGGTGGTCGACGCCCGGCCGGCGGGCTCGCCGCGGCGCCGCCAGGAGTGCGAGGACGCCGGCATCCGCGTCCTGTCCGGGGCGGTCGTGACCGGGACGCAGGGCGTCGAGCGGGTCACCCATGCGCTGGTCGCTCCGTTCGCCGACGGGGAGGTGGGCGCGAGCAGCGCGGTCGCCTGCGACCTGCTGCTGGTCAGCGGCGGCTGGAACCCCGCGGTGCACCTGTTCAGCCAGGCCCGCGGCCGGCTCCGCTACGACGAGGCCCTCGGGGCCTTCCTCCCCGGCGAGGAGGTCGACGGCCTGACGGTCGCCGGCTCCGCCGCCGGCGTCCTCGACCTGGCCGGGTGCCTGGCCGACGGGCAGCGGGTGGCGCGCGACGTGCTGTCGGCCCTGGCGATCCGGCCGGCGGGGGAGGACCGGCTGCCGGCCGCCCCGGAGCCCGTCGCCCCGGCACCGCCCCTGGTGCTCTGGCGGGTGCCGGACACGTCCGGCGCCGAGGGGGCCACGCAGTTCGTCGACCTCCAGCGCGACGCCACGGTCGCCGACATCGCCCGGGCGGTCGGCGCCGGGCTGCGCTCGATCGAGCACGTCAAGCGCTACACGACCATCGGGACCGCGCACGACCAGGGCAAGACCTCCGGCGTCCTGACCTCGGGGATCACCGCCGAGCTCCTCGGCGTCCCGGTGCAGGACACGGGCACCACCACGTTCCGCCCGCCGTACACCCCGGTGGCCTTCGCCGCGCTGGCCGGTCGCGACCGCGGCTCGCTGTTCGACCCCGAGCGGGTGACCGCCCTGCACGAGTGGCACGTGGCGGCCGGGGCGGTCTTCGAGGACGTCGGCCAGTGGAAGCGCCCCCGCTACTACCCGCAGCCGGGCGAGGACATGGAGGCCGCGGTCCTGCGAGAGTGCGCCGCCGCCCGGACGGGGGTCGGGATCCTCGACGGCTCCACCCTCGGCAAGATCGACGTCCAGGGGCCGGACGCCGCGGTCCTGCTCGACCGGCTCTACACCAACCTGATGAGCAGCCTGAAGGTGGGCGCGGTCCGCTACGGCGTCATGTGCGGCGTCGACGGCATGGTCATCGACGACGGCACCGTCCTGCGCCTGGCCGAGGACCGCTTCCTCGTCCTGACCACCACCGGTGGCGCGGCGAAGATCCTCGACTGGATGGAGGAGTGGCTCCAGACCGAGTGGCCGGAGCTGCGCGTGCACTGCACCTCGGTCACCGAGCAGTGGTGCACCTTCCCGGTCGTCGGTCCGCGGTCCCGGGACGTCGTCGGCGCCCTCTTCCCCGGCGTGGACGTCGCCAACGAGGCGTTCCCGTTCATGACCTGGCGGGACACCACCCTGGAGGGCGTGCCGGTCCGGCTGGCCCGGATCAGCTTCTCCGGCGAGCTCGCCTACGAGGTCTACGTCAACCCCTGGTACGCGGTCGCGGTGTGGCAGCGGCTGCTCGAGGCCGGCCGCCCGTACGGCATCACGCCGTACGGCACGGAGACCATGCACGTCCTGCGCGCGGAGAAGGGCTACCCGATCATCGGGCAGGACACCGACGGCACCGTCTCCCCGCACGACCTGGGCATGGCCTGGGCCGTCTCCAAGAAGAAGCCCGACTTCGTGGGCAAGCGGTCCTTCGCCCGCGCCGAGAACCAGAACCCGCTGCGCAAGCAGCTGGTCGGGCTGCTGCCGGTGGATCGGCGGACCGTGCTGCCGGAGGGCTCGCAGATCGTGGAGTTCCGCGCCGACGGTCAGCTGCCCCCTCCGCCGGTGCCGATGCTCGGGCACGTCACCTCCAGCTACCGCAGCGCCGAGCTCGGACGCCCGTTCGCCCTCGCCCTGGTCAAGGGCGGCCACGCCCGCCTCGGCGACACCGTCCACGTCCCCGTCAGCGGCACCCTCGTCCCGGTCGAGGTCACCGGGTCGGTGCTGGTCGACCCCGAAGGAGCCCGTCGCGATGGCTGAACTGCTGCGCACCCACCCGCTCGAGGCGTGGAGCAGCGCCTTCGCGGGCCTGCCCGACACCGTCGGCATCGCCGTCGAGCCGTTCGTGGCGATGGCCGACGTCCGGCTCGGCGCGGTCGGCCCCGAGGCGTCGGCGGCGCTGGGCGTCGAGCTGCCGACGGTGCCCAACACGTGGGTGCCGGCCGGCACGGGGCGGGCCGTCTGGCTCGGCCCCGACGAGTGGCTGCTCACCAGCACCTCCGAGGCCCCCGAGGAGCTGGAGGCCCGGGTCCGCGCCGCGGTCCTCCCGCTGGGCGGGTCCGCGACGGACGTCTCCGCCCAGCGGATCGGCCTGCGGCTGACGGGCGCCAGGGTGCGCGAGGTCCTCGCCAAGGGCTGCTCGGTCGACCTGCACCCGCGGGTGTTCGGCCGCGGGAGCTGCGCGCAGACCGCGCTCGGCCAGGCGGGCGTCGTGCTGCTGGCCCTCTCCGACGCCGGCGACGACCACGTCGTCCTCGTCCGGTCGTCCTTCGCCGCTTACCTGGCCGACTGGCTGCTGGACGCGGCCCTCGAGTTCACTCCCACCCCCACCCGCTGACGCGCCGTCGTCGGCACGCCCGGATCCACCCGCAGTCAGGAGCAGAGCAATGTCCACCACCCCTCGTGTGGTCATCATCGGAGCGGGGATCGTCGGCGCCAACCTGGCCGACGAGCTGACCGCTCGTGGCTGGGACCGCGTCACCGTGCTCGACCAGGGACCCCTCCCGCTGACCGGGGGCTCGACGTCGCACGCCCCGGGCCTGGTCTTCCAGACCAATGCCTCCAAGACGATGACGGCGTTCGCCAGCTACACGGTGGAGAAGTTCCTGGGCATCGACGTCGACGGCGCCTGGTGCTTCAACCAGGTCGGCGGCCTCGAGGTGGCCACCACGCCGGAGCGGCTCGCCGACCTGCACCGCAAGCAGGGCTGGGCCACCTCGTGGGGCGTGGAGTCGCAGGTCGTCGACGTGGACGAGTGCGTGCGGCTGCACCCGCTGGTCGACCGCGACCGCATCCTCGGCGGGCTGCACATCCCCAGCGACGGCCTGGCCAAGGCGTCGCGGGCGGTCATCGCGCTCGCCCGCCGCGCCGAGGCCCGGGGAGCCCGCTTCCAGGGGTCCACCCGGGTGACCGGCATCGAGCAGGCCGGCGGCCGGGTGACCGGCGTCCGGACCCCGGACGGCGTCGTCCCCGCCGATGTCGTGGTCTCCTGCGCCGGCTTCTGGGGTCAGGAGCTCGGCGAGATGGTGGGGATGGACGTCCCCCTGCTGCCGTTGGCCCACCAGTTCGTCTGGACCGGCCAGGTGCCGGAGCTGGTCGGGCGCAACGACGAGCTCACCGAGGCGAGCCTGCCGATCCTGCGCCACCAGGACCAGGACCTCTACTACCGCGAGCGCGGCGACTGCCTCGGGATCGGGTCCTACGCCCACCGGCCGATGCCGGTCGACCTGCGCGAGCTGCCCCAGGGCGACGACGTCCGGGAGTCGGCGATGCCCTCGATGCTGCCCTTCACCGACGAGGACTTCGCCGGCCCGTGGGAGCAGAGCCAGCTGCTGCTGCCCTCGCTGCGCTCGTCGAAGATCGACTCCGGCTTCAACGGCGTCTTCTCGTTCACGCCGGACGGCGGCCCGCTGATCGGGGAGTCGGCCGACGTCTCCGGGTTCTGGATCGCCGAGGCGGTCTGGGTGACCCACTCCGCCGGCGTCGCCCGCGCGGTGGCCCAGCTGCTGGTCGACGGGCGCAGCGAGATCGACCTGCACGGCTGCGACGTACACCGCTTCGAGGACGTCCAGCTCGCCCCGGAGTACGTCAGCGAGACCTCGCAGCAGAACTTCGTCGAGATCTACGACGTGCTGCACCCGCTGCAGCCCCGGCTGTCCCCGCGCAACCTGCGGGTGAGCCCGTTCCACGCGCGGCAGGAGCAGCTCGGCGCGGTCTTCCTCGAGGGCGGCGGCTGGGAGCGGCCGCACTGGTACGAGGCCAACGCCGCGCTGGTCGACGACCTGCCGACGGAGTGGATCCCGCCGGCGCGGGACTCCTGGAGCGCGCAGTTCCACTCGCCCATCGCGGCGGTCGAGGCGTGGAAGACCCGCACCGCCGTGGCGGTGTACGACATGACGCCGCTCAAGCGGCTGGAGGTCAGCGGCCCCGGCGCTCTCGCCCTGCTGCAGCGGCTGACGACCGGGGAGATGGACAAGTCGATCGGCGCCGTCACCTACACGCTCGCCCTCGACCATGCCGGCGGCATCCGCAGCGACCTCACCGTGGCCCGGCTGGGCGAGCAGCTGTTCCAGGTGGGCGCCAACGGCCCCCTCGACCTCGACCACCTCCAGCGCCAGGCGCCGGACGACGGCACGGTCCAGGTCCGGGACGTCACCGGGGGCACCTGCTGCATCGGCCTGTGGGGCCCGCGCGCCCGGGACGTCGTCTCGGCGCTCACCTCCGACGACTTCTCCAACGACGGGCTCAAGTACTTCCGTGCCAAGCGGGCCCGGATCGGGGGAGTGCCGGTGACGGCGATGCGGCTGTCCTACGTCGGTGAGCTGGGCTGGGAGCTCTACACCAGCGCCGACAACGGCCAGCGGCTGTGGGACGTCCTGTGGGCCGCCGGTCAGGAGCACGGCATCGTCGCCGCGGGCCGCGCCGCCTTCAGCAGCCTCCGGCTGGAGAAGGGCTACCGAGCCTGGGGCCACGACATGACCACCGAGCACAACCCGTACGAGGCCGGCCTCGGGTTCGCGGTCCGGGCCCAGAAGGAGGGCTACGTCGGGCAGGAGGCGATCGCCGGGATCAGCGACGACACGGTCGGCCGCCGGCTGTCCTGCCTCACGATCGACGACGGCACCAGCGTCGTCCTCGGGCACGAGCCGGTCTTCGTCGACGGCCGGCCGGCCGGCTACGTGACCAGCGCGGCCTTCGGGCACACCGTCGGCCGGCCGATCGCCTACGCCTGGCTGCCCGCCTCGGCGACCGTCGGCACGGCCGTCGAGATCGAGTACTTCGGCCGCCGGATCGCCGCGACCGTCGCCGCCGAGCCGCTCGTCGACCCGGGGATGACCCGGCTCCGCGGCTGAGGAGAGGACCCCCTTGCCCCCCACCGCCCCGAAGGAGCCGCCCGTGCGCACCGACAGCATCGAGACCTTCCTGGCGCAGCTCGCCGCCAGGGTGCCCGCCCCGGGAGGAGGGGCCACCGCCGCACTGCACGCGGCCCAGGCCGCTGCCCTCGTGGCGATGGTCGCCCGGTACAGCGACTCGGCCCGGTTCGCCGATCACGCCGAGGAGATCACCACCGTCACGGCGACCGCGGACCGGCTGCGCCAGAACGCGCTGGGCCTGGCCGAGGAGGACGCCGCGGCCTTCACCGCGGTGACGACGGCGTACGGGCTCCCGAAGGGCACGCCGGCCGAGGTGGCGGCGCGGTCGGCGGCGATCTCGACGGCCCTGGTCGCGGCGGCCTCCGTGCCGGCGATCGTCATCGCCGTCGCCGAGCAGGTGCTGGCCCTGGCCGAGCAGCTGCTGCCGATCGGCAACCGCAACGTCATCAGCGACGTCGCCGCCGCCGCGGAGGCGGCCCGAGCCGCGGCCACCACGGCCCGGGTCAACGTGGAGGTCAACCTCGGCGGCATCAAGGACCCGGCGGTGTGGGGAGAGCTCGCGGCGGTCGTCGACACCGTCGACGACCTCGTCCTGCGCGCGGAGAAGGTCACCGCCGCCGTCCGGGACGGACTGGTGCGATGACCGCCGAGCTGAGCGGGAGCGAGCTGGCCGCCGGCATCCGGGCCGAGGTCGCCGCCGCGGCCGTGGAGCTGGCCGCGGCCGGGACGCCGCCCCGGCTGGCCGTGGTCGTCGCGACGGCGGACGAGTCCAGCGCCTGGTACGTCCGCTCCATCGCCCGCGCCGCGGAGCGGACCGGCATCGCCTGCACGGTCGTCGACCTCGGGGAGACGGCGACGCCGGACCGGATCCGCGCCGAGCTGGCCGCGCTCAGCGCGGACCCCGCGGTGCACGGGATCATCCTGCAGACCCCGCTGCCGGCCGACGCGGTCGTCGAGGACCTGGCCGCGTCGATCGACCCGGCCAAGGACGTCGACGGCGCCAACCCGCTCAGCCTGGGACGGCTGGCCGCGGGCCTGCCCGCCTTCGCGCCGGCGACCGCCGAGGCGGTGCTGGCGCTGCTGGACCACCACGGGATCCCGCTGTCCGGCGCGTCCGCCGTCGTCGTCGGCCGGTCGACCGTCGTCGGCAAGCCCGCGGCGCTCCTGCTGCTGCAGCGGGACACGACGGTGACCGTCTGCCACAGCCGCACCAAGGACCTCGCCGAGGTGACCCGATCGGCGGACGTGCTGGTCGCCGCCGTCGGGCGACCGGAGCTCATCACGGCCGAGTACGTCGCCGAGGGCGCGGTCGTCATCGACGTCGGGACCAACCCGGCGCCCGACGGCGGACTGGTCGGGGACGTCGACGCCCGCTCGGTCTCCGGGCGCGCCGCCGGCCTCACCCCGGTGCCCGGCGGGGTCGGCCCGGTCACCACCGCGCTGCTGCTTCGGCACACGGTCGACTCCGCACGCCGCTGACAGAGGACCCCCTCCTCCCCACCCCTCGCGAGCTCGGGGCGGTGCCCGGGAGGGGGCCGCCGGACGAACAGATCGGAGCACCTCATGACCGGCACGGCCGTGGCCGACGTCGCGCACCACCCGCCCGCGGACCCCGGCGCCGCGGCGCCCGCCCTCGGCCGGGCGCTCGCGACGAGGCGGCCGCTGGTCTGCGGCATCCTCAACGTCACCCCCGACTCCTTCTCCGACGGCGGGTTGTTCGACAGCCTCGATCGCGCCGTCGAGCACGGCTGCCGGATGGCGGAGGAGGGAGCCGACCTCCTCGACGTGGGCGGGGAGTCGACCCGGCCCGGCTCGCGCCCGCCGACCCTCGCCGAGGAACTGGACCGCGTCGTCCCGGTCATCGAGGCCCTGGCCCGCCGGGTCCCGGTGCCGCTGTCGGTGGACACCTCGCGTCCCGAGGTCATGCGGGCCGCGGTGGCCGCCGGCGCGAGCATGGTCAACGACGTGCGGGCGCTGCAGCGGCCGGGGAGCCTCGCGGCGGCGGCGCAGCTCGGCGTCCCGGTGTGCCTCATGCACATGCAGCGGTCACCGGAGACCATGCAGGAGGACCCGCGCTACCGGGACGTCGTCGCCGAGGTGCGCGGCTTCCTCGCCGAGCGCATCGCCGCCTGCCTCGACGCCGGTGTCCGCCCGGAGCACCTGGTCATCGACCCGGGGTTCGGGTTCGGCAAGACGCTGGCGCACAACGTCGCGCTCCTGGCGTCGCTCGACGCGTTCACCGGCCTCGGGGTCCCGGTCATGGTGGGGCTGTCCCGCAAGTCCGTGCTGGGCCGGCTGACCGGACGGACCGTCGGGGATCGGCTGCCCGGCTCGCTGGCTGCGGCGCTGGTCGCGGCCCAGCGGGGCGCGTCCGTGCTGCGCGTGCACGACGTCGCGGCGACGCGGGACGTCCTGGCGATCCTGGACGCCGTCGGCCCGGCCTGAGCAAGGACCCTCTGCTCCCCACCGCTCGCGAGCTCGCGGCGGGACCCTGTAGAGGGGCCGAAGGGCGCTGTGAGCGGGGGTCCTTTCTCAGATCACCGCGCGGATGGTCCGCTCGAAGCCCAGGACGTGCTCGCGGGCGAGGTCGTCGGCCCGGTCGGCGTCCCCGGCGGCGATCGCGCGGAGCAGCTCCACGTGCTCCCCGACGTGCGCGTCGACGGTGGGCAGCCGGTCGAGGAACAGGCAGAAGATCCGCGTCGCCAGGTTGTCGTAGCGGATCAGGACGTCCTCGAGGTGGGGATTGCCCGCGGCCCGGTAGATGGCCCGGTGCACCGCGAGGTCCCAGCGCATCAGCTCGGTCCGGTCGACCCGGGCGACCTCCAGCTGCTCGATGTGCGTGGCCAGCTCGGCCAGCTCGGTGTGCATCGTCCGGGTGGCGCGCTCGGCGGCCCGGCGGGCCGCCAGCGGCTCGAGCATGGCCCGGATCTCGGAGATGTGCGCCAGATCGGAGATGTCCATGCCCGTCGCGAACGTGCCCCGACGCGGGTAGGAGACCACGAGCCGGTCACCCTCCAGGCGCTTCAACGCCTCGCGGACCGGCGTCCGGCCCACGCCCAGGTCCTTGGCCAGCTCGTCGTCGTCGATCGGATCGCCGGGGCGGATGTCGAGCATGATCAGCCGGTCCCGGATCGCCACGTAGGCCTTGTCCGCCAGGGACGTGGCGGCCGACGGGTCGAGGTCCAGCGGGGCGACGGTCACGAGCAGATCGTAGAGGTTGACCGCCAACAGATCTTGCCTCTTCAGAGGGATCGACATACGGTTACTGTACTTCTGATATACCAACTGTGTACCTGAGCCGTGGGTGGTGCTCGACACAGCGACGGAAAGGGGGCACAGGATGACCATCAGCGCCTTCGACCTGTTCAAGATCGGAATCGGTCCGTCCAGCTCGCACACCGTCGGCCCCATGCGGGCCGCCTGCACCTTCGCTTCCCGCCTGACCACGGAGGGGCTGCTCGACCGGGTGGCCGGTGTCCGGTGCGAGCTGTTCGGCTCGCTGGGCGCCACCGGGCACGGCCACGGCAGCGTCAAGGCCGTCGTCCTCGGACTGGAGGGCGAGCAACCCGACCTCGTCGACCCCCTCGCGGCCGAGCCTCGGGTCGAGGCCATCCGCCGGGAGGGCGAGCTCCGGCTGGGAGGGAAGCACCCCATCGCGTTCTCGGTGGACGACGACGTCGTGCTGCACCGACGCAAGCGGCTGGAGTTCCACAGCAACGGCATGCTCTTCGTCGCCGTCGACGCCGATGGGGCGGAGCTCCTCCGCCGTGAGTACTACTCGGTGGGCGGCGGCTTCGTCCTCGACGAGGACGAGGCCGGCACCCCGGTGATCGTCGAGGACAGCACGCCCGTGCGGTACCCGTTCAGCACCGGCGAGGAGCTGCTGGCCCGCACCCGTGACACCGGCCTGCGGATCAGCGACGTGATGCTGGCCAACGAGCTCTCCTGGCGCACCGAGACCGAGATCCGCGCCGGGCTGCTGCACATCTGGTCGGCGATGCAGGAGTGTGTGGAGCAGGGGACCCGGACCACCGGCGTCCTGCCCGGGGGGCTCAAGGTCCGCCGGCGCGCGGCCGCGCTGCGGGCCCAGCTGGAGGACCACCCGGACGACACCGACCCGCTCCGTGCGATGGAGTGGGTGACCCTCTACGCCCTTGCGGTCAACGAGGAGAACGCCGCCGGTGGGCGGGTGGTGACCGCGCCGACGAACGGCGCCGCCGGCATCGTGCCGGCCGTCCTGCACTACTACCGCGACTTCGTCGGCTCCTTCTGCGAGGACGGGGTGGTGCGGTTCCTGCTCACCGCCGCGGCGATCGGGCTGCTGTTCAAGGAGAACGCGTCCATCTCCGGCGCGGAGGTGGGCTGCCAGGGCGAGGTCGGCTCGGCCTGCTCCATGGCCGCCGCCGGCCTGGCCGAGGTGATCGGGGGAACTCCCGAACAGGTCGAGAACGCCGCCGAGATCGGCATCGAGCACAACCTCGGGCTCACCTGCGACCCGGTCGGGGGACTGGTGCAGATCCCGTGCATCGAGCGCAACGCCGTCGGCTCGGTCAAGGCCATCACCGCGGCCCGCATGGCCATCCGCGGCGACGGCCGCCACCACGTCCCGCTGGACAAGGCGATCAAGACCATGCGCGAGACCGGCGCGGACATGAAGGACAAGTACAAGGAGACCGCCCGTGGCGGGCTGGCGCTCAACATCGTCGAGTGCTGAGGAGGCACCCGTGTCCCACCCCTTCACCCTCACGCTCAGCTGCCAGGAGCGTCCGGGCATCGTGCACGCGGTCAGCTCGTTCCTGTTCGAGCACGGCTGCGACATCGTCGAGCACCAGCAGTTCGACGACGCCGTCCGCGGCCAGCTGTTCCTGCGGACCGAGTTCGTCTGCTCGCAGGACACCGGCACCGACCGCTTGTCGGCGACGTTCCAGACGGTGGCCGACGAGTTCGGCATGACCTACCAGGTGAGCGGCGACCAGCCGCCCCGGGTGCTGGTCATGGTCTCCAAGCTGGGCCACTGCCTCAACGACCTCATCTTCCGCTGGCGCGCCGGCAACCTCGGCGCCGAGCTCGTCGCCGTGGTCTCCAACCACGAGGACCTGCGTCCGATGGCCGAGGCGGCCCGGTTGCCGTTCCACCACGTGCCCGTGACGCCGGCGACCAAGCAGCAGGCCGAGGAGCGGCTGCTCGAGCTGGTCGACGAGCTCCGGGCCGACCTGGTCGTCCTGGCCCGCTACATGCAGGTGCTCTCCGACGAGACCTGCGCCGCCCTGCACGGCCGGGCGATCAACATCCACCACTCCTTCCTGCCGGGCTTCAAGGGCGCCAAGCCCTACCACCAGGCCTTCGACCGCGGGGTGAAGCTGGTCGGCGCGACGGCGCACTACGTGACGCCGGACCTGGACGAGGGCCCGATCATCGAGCAGGAGGTCATCCGCATCGACCACACCTTCGACCCGCGCGCGCTGGCCACCGTCGGCCAGGACGCCGAGGCGCTCGCCCTGTCCCGGGCCGTGCGCTGGCACAGCGAGCGCCGGGTGCTGCTCAACGGCCACAGCACGGTCGTCTTCCGGTGAGCCGGCAGCGGGCGAGCTGATGGCGACCGGGACGGCGGGACTGCTGTCGCCTCCCGGCGCACCCTCGTCCCGCGCCGCGCTCGACCGCGTCCGCCGGTACCTCTACGAGGAGCTCGGGCCGCAGCGGGGTCCGGCGGGTGGAGGGCTCGGGCGCGCCCGGGCCCTCTTCGGCGAGCTGGGGCACCCGCAGGAGCGCTTCCGCGCCGTGCACGTGGCGGGTACCGCGGGCAAGGGGTCGGTGAGCACCTTCGTCGCGAGCCTGCTCCGGGCGCACGGGTTCCGGGTCGGCGTCCACCTGTCGCCGCACGTCTACACCCTCCTCGAGCGCTTCCAGCTGGACGGCGAGCCGGCTCCCGCCGAGCTCGTCGACGCCGCCCTGGCCCGGATCCGGCCGGCCGTGGCGGCGGTGGAGCGGGCCGGGCACGGCCGCCCGTCGTTCTTCGAGGTCACCAACGCCGTCGCCTTCGGGCTGTTCGCCGATCGGGTCGACTACGGGGTGGTCGAGACGGGGGTCGGGGGCCTGCTCGACTCCACCAACACGATCTCCCGGGCGGACAAGCTCGCGGTCATCACGCCGATCGGCCTGGACCACCAGGACCTGCTCGGGGCCACGCTCGGCGAGATCGCTGCGCAGAAGGCCGGCATCCTGCCGTTCGGGGGGCGGGCGCTCGCGGCTCGCCCCCAGGACGCCGAGGTGGAGGACGTGCTGAGCGCCGAGGCGGCCCGCCGCGGCTGCGCCCTCGGGTGGGCCGATCAGGGTCCGCCGGCGGTGCGGGCCCGGACCGGGCCGGGCGGCACCGAGCTCCGCCTCCGGGGCGGGCCGCCCCTGCCCCTCGGCCTGACCGGGCGGCACCAGGCCGGCAACGCCCACCTCGCGCTGCGTGCCGTCGAGGCGATCGCCGCCCGGGACGGGTGGGCCATGGCTGCCGACGCCGTCCGGCAGGGGCTGCGGAGCGCCACCCTGCCCGGCCGGTTCGAACGCCGGGGAATCGGCGGCCGGACCGCCGTCCTCGACGGAGCGCACAACCCGATGAAGCTCGCCTCGTTGGTGGCGACCCTGCACGAGGTCCACCCCGGCGCCCGCTTCCCGTGGGTGCTCGCGTTCAAGCAGGACAAGGACCTGGCGGCCGCCCTGCGGGTGGTCGCACCGGCGGCCTCCGTCGTCGTCGCGACCCGGTTCCGCACCGACGGCGGCGACCACCGCGCCGACACGTCCGTCCCCGCCGGGCAGGTCGCCACGGCGGCGGGCGAGTGCGGGGTCGAGGCCGTGGTGGAGGAGGACCCGGCGCGCGCGGTGGCCCGCGCCGCGGAGCGGGCCGGGGCGGGGCTGCCGGTCGTGGTCAGCGGCTCGTTCCACCTGCTCGGCGCCGTCTCCGGGGCGACGGTGTGAGCTGGGCCCGCTTCGACGACCTGGTGTCCGGCACGGCCGTCCGCTGTCCCGCTCCGGACCGGGTCCTGGTGGCCCAGCACCCCGGTGAGGTCGTCGGCGTGCTGGCCGAGGTCCAACGAGCCACCGACGCCGGCCGGTGGGCGTTCGGGTACGTCGCCTACGAGGCCGCCGCCGGGCTGGATCCGCACCTGGCGGTGCACCGGTCCACGCCGCTGGGGATGCCGCTGGCGTGGTTCGGCATCTGCGACGAGCCGGTCCCCGTGCCCCCGCTCGAGGCGGCCGGGCCGGGTGGAGGGCAGGCAGGAGCGGCGTGGCGACCCGCGTGGACGCCGGCCGGCCACGCCGACGGCGTCGCGCGCATCCGGGAGCGGATCGCCGCCGGCGACACGTTCCAGTGCAACCTGACCGTGCGGATGTCCGGACTCGTGGCGGGGGACCCCCTCGACCTGTACCGGGACCTGGCGCTGGGCCAGCGTGGCGCCCACAACGCCTACCTCGACCTCGGTCGCTTCGTCGTCGCCAGCGCCAGCCCCGAGCTGTTCTTCGAGCGCCGCGGGGACGACCTGCTGCTCCGCCCCATGAAGGGGACGGCGCGGCGCGGACGGCACCGGGACGAGGACCGGCGCCTGGCCCGGCAGCTGTGCGCCAGCCCCAAGGAGCGGGCCGAGAACGTCATGATCGTCGACCTCCTGCGCAACGACGTCGGCCGGGTCGCGGAGATCGGCAGCGTCGACGTCCCCAGGCTCTTCACCGTCGAGCGGTACGAGACCGTCCTGCAGCTCACCTCCGACGTCACGGCCCGCGTCAGCCCCGGGACCGGGCTGGTGGAGCTCTTCCGGGCGCTGTTCCCGTGCGGGTCGGTCACGGGAGCGCCCAAGGCCAGCTCCATGGAGATCATCCGGTCCGTCGAACCGGAGCCCCGTGGCGTCTACTGCGGAGCCATCGGCCTGGTGGGGCCACCGGGCGCACCGGTGCGGGCCCGCTTCAGCGTGGCCATCCGCACCGTCGCGGTCGACCGGACCACGGGGGAGGCCGTGTACGGCACCGGGGGCGGCATCACCTGGGGCTCCGAGGCGGCCGCCGAGCACGACGAGGTGCTCGCCAAGGCGGCCGTCCTCCGCGCCCGTCCCCGCGAGTTCGAGCTGATGGAGACGATGCGGTACGAGCCGGAGGGTGGTCTGCGCAACCGGGACCGCCACCTGCACCGCCTGGCCGCCTCGGCCGAGCACCTGGGCTTCCGGTTCGACCTGCCGACGGCGCGCCGCGTGGTGGGCGCGCGGCCGGCGGGGGAACCGGCGGCACGCGTGCGGCTCCGCCTCCGGCGCGACGGGACGCTCGCCGTCGACGTCGAGGCGCTACCCGCGCCCGCGGCCGGCCCGGTGCTGCTCGCGGTCGACGACGATCCGGTCGACCCGGGGCAGGCCTGGCTGTACCACAAGACCAGCATGCGCGAGCCGTACGACCGGCGCGCCCGGCGGCGGCCCGACGTCGACGACGTGGTCCTGGTCAACACCAGGGGCGAGGTGACCGAGACGACCCGCGCCTCCCTCGCGCTGCGGCTCGACGGACGGTGGTGGACGCCACCGCTGGCATCCGGCTGCCTCCCCGGCGTCGAGCGGGCGCGGCTGCTCGAGGCGGGCCGGCTGCGGGAGCGGGTGCTCCGCGTCGCCGACCTCGACCGGGCGGAGGGCATCGCGGTCCTCAGCTCGCTGCGCGGATGGCGTGCCGCGGAGCTGAGCGGCCGGACGCCGGCGAGGGAACCCGTCCCGCCGGCGGTGTCGGTACCGATCGGCTAACGAGTCGACGGCGTCGGGGTGTGCGCGGTGACCTGAGGGCGCAGGATCCCTCTGGCCCCGATCCGAAGGAGAACACGTGGCAATCAGTCGTTCTGTCATGCGAGGCGTCCCGGTCGCCATGGCCGCCGCCCTGCTGGTCGCCTGCGGGGGCGGTGACGACGAGGGCACCACCGAGAGCACGCAGCAGCTGAGTCCGGAGGAACCCGTGTCGATCCTGGTCGGCACCCTCCCGATCCCGGACAACGCCCCGCTCTTCCTCGCCATCCAGGAGGGCTACTTCGAGGAGGAGGGCCTCGAGGTCGAGACCCAGATGGTCGCGGGCGGATCCGCCGCCCTCCCGGCCATGGTCGCCGGCGACCTGCAGTTCAGCAGCTCGAACTGGACCACGGTGCTCCAGGCGGCCAGCCAGGGCCTGCCCGCGCAGATGGTCTGGGAGATGACCGGCCCGAAGGAGGGCGTCAACGGGATCATGGTCGCGGGGAACGCCCCGTACCAGACCCAGGCCGACCTGCGGGGCCAGCGGATCGCGGTGAACACCCTCGCCGGCCTGGTCGAGCTGCAGGTCCGGGAGTGCATGGCCGCCGGTGGCCTGGAGGAGGGTGACTACGAGCTCGTAGAGATCCCGTTCCCCGACATGCCGGCGGCGATCCAGCAGGGCAACGTGGCCGCCGCCTTCATCGGCGAGCCGTTCACCACTCTCGCCGAGGACCAGGGCGCGCGGGTCGTCGCCGAACCGTCGACCTGCAGCGAGCGGCTGGCCGAGATGCCCGTCATCGGCTTCATGACCACGTCGCAGTACTCCGCGGAGAACCCCGAGGTCACGTCGGCGTTCGCCCGCGCCCTGGAGCGCGGGGCGGAGCTGGCCGAGTCCGATCCGCAGCAGGTCATCGACATCCTGCCGACCTACACCCAGCTCACCCCGGAGCTGGCTGGGCGCATGACCCTGCCGGCGTGGCTCGAGGACCGGGCGCCCAGCACCGAGCGGGCCGAGGTGACCCAGGAGGCGATGATCGAGTTCGGGTTCATCGACGAGCCGGTCGACGACCTGGAGGCGCTGATCGCACCGGTCGACTGACCCTGCCGCCTCTGCGGTCGACCCGGTCCGGGCGTTCCCCGGGTGCCGATCCGGCGCCCGGGGAACGCGCCACCCGCGGGCCTCGACGGCGAACGACCCGCCCCGGGTCCGGGGCCCGCTCACGCCGGTGGCAGGGTGACCTCCGTCACATCGACGCGCCGGGCGGCTCGCCGGGCAGGGAGTGGGGGGTCATGCGCAGGTGGGGGAGTCGGCTGACCGCGGTGGCCGGGGCCGTGGTGTTGATCGGTGGTGGGTCGTCGGTGGCCGTCGCGGATCCGGCGACGGTGGAGCCGGCGGTGCCACCCGGGGAGTACCGGGGGGACCTCGCCAGCGGCGCGGACTGGCTGGCGCACGTGCCGGCGCGGTGGAACGGGACCGTCGTCGTCTTCGCGCACGGGTTCGGGGCCATGACGGCCCAGGACGCCCCGGACGAGCCGACCCGGGCGGAGCTGCTCGAGCAGGGGTACGCCCTCGTGGGGTCGTCCTACTCGGGGCCGTCGTTGTGGGCGCTGGCCACCGCGGTCGACGACCAGTTCGCCGCGCTCGCCGCGTTCGAGGAGCTGCTCGGCGTCGAGCCGGAGCGGACCATCGCGTTCGGCCGGTCCATGGGCGGGCTGGTGAGCGCCCTGCAGGCGCAGGACCCGCGGGGC
Source organism: Geodermatophilus sp. CPCC 205506 (assembly GCF_051383635.1). NCBI lineage: Bacteria > Bacillati > Actinomycetota > Actinomycetes > Geodermatophilales > Geodermatophilaceae > Geodermatophilus > Geodermatophilus sp. CPCC 205506. Next base: position 19,803 of record NZ_JALPKP010000059.1, read on the forward strand.
GAGCTCGACGGCGTGCTGACCACCTGCGGACTCGTCGCCGGGGCGCTCAACCTGAACAACTACCAGCTCGACGGCGTGTACACCCTGGCGCACCTGCTGGCCCCGGGGCAGCCGATACCGCTGGTCCGCTACGAGAGCCCCGAGCAGGCTGCCCAGGCCGCCGCCGACCTGATCGCCGCGGTCACCGCGGCGCAGGACACCGCGGAGGGACGCGCCCGCATCGCCCTGGCCTCGGCCTTCCTCAACATGGCCACCTGGTACGTCGACGACCCCGAGGGTGACCCGGGCGAGGGACCGGCGGCGCCGGACGACTACGCGGCCCAGCAGGTCGAGCAGTTCGAGGCGCTGGTGGACCGCGGCCTGGAGCGGTACGTGACCGGCCGGCAGCAGATCGAGCTCGTGGCCGGCGGCAACAGCGCCTACAACGCCGGCGTGGACTACCGGGAGCTGCTGGACAGCAGCGTGCACGCCGAGCAGGTCCGCGCCCTCTACCGCGAGGCCGGGCTCGACCTGGACGCCGACCTGGCCACCCTCACCCGGGACGCGGACATCGAGGCCGATCCGGACGCCGTCGCCGAGCTGACCCGCACCTCGATGGTGACCGGTGACCTCGAGGTCCCGCAGCTGGCCATCCACACCACGGCCGACGAGCTCGTGCCGGTGGAGCACGAGGACTGGTACGCCGAGCAGGTGGACCGGGCCGGTGACGACCGGCTCCTGCGGCAGGCCTACGTCGAGGGCGCCGGGCACTGCCGGTTCCAGCCGGCCGAGCAGGTCGCGGCCCTGCAGGCCCTCGAGCGGCGGATCGAGGCCGGCCGGTGGGCCGGCGCGGCCCGCCCGGACCGGCTGAACGCCGCAGCGGACGCCCTGGAGCTCGGGACCACCGCCAGGTTCGTGGAGTACGACCCGCCACGCCTGGTCGGCGGGCTCGGCGAGCCGGGACGCCGGGCTCGCTAGCGTCGCACCTGACACCGCTGCCGACGGCGCGTCAGTGGTGGTCGCCGTGCCGGCCGAGGGTCTCCACGGGGGTCGCGCCGGGGCGGGTCCACTGCGGCACGGGCCGGCTGGTCGGGCCCCAGGTGGGGTTCCCGTCCGCGTCCGAACGCCAGTACCAGCACGGGTGACTCCCCTCGGGCCAGCCCTCGGGCTTGTCCTCCCACGCCTCGCCACGGCCGTACGGCGTCCGGTCGAGCAGGCCGAACGACCCGGCCACCGGCTCGTTGCCACGGCCGGTCGTGGAGTAGGTGAGGAACGCGCGGTCGCCGTCGCGCAGGTAGCTGGTGAGGTAGCCCATCGCGCCGCCGACCGGCTCGTCGACGTCGCGCACGGAGTACCAGGGCTGGGTGTAGCCCATGAACTCGACGTAGGCGGCCACCTCGTCCCACCGGCCCGTGGTCAGGATGGCGAACGAGACGCCGCGGGCGTTGAGGTAGACGGCGTCCTTCAGCTGCCAGGTCGTCATGGTGCAGCCCTCGCACTGCCCCTGGTGCGGCGCGCCGTCGTACCACATGTGCTTGTAGACCACGAGCTCGTCACGCCCCTGGAACAGGTCCAGGAACGGGACCGGGCCGTCGGGTCCCACGACCTCGACCGTCCCGTCGAACTCCACCATCGGCAGCCGACGGCGGTCGGCGGCGAGGGCGTCGCCCGCGCGGGTGTGGGCCTTCTCGCGGACCAGGAGCTCGTTCCGGGCGGCCTGCCAGGTGGCCAGGTCGACGACGGGCGGGCGGCCGGGCAGCGCGGTGGTCGGGTTCCTCGGCGTGGTCGTCATGGCGTCCTCCGTGGTGTCTGGTGCCGGGCGCCGTCGTCCGACGTCCGCCGACACCAGGACAGACCCACGGCCCCGCCGGAACTCATCGCGGCGGGGCCGTCGGCCGGGCCGGACCGGATCCCGGATCGTCAGGCAGGACCCGGTCGGCTCTCGTCCACGCCGGGCACCCGCCCCAGGTCGAGGGCGTGGGCACCCATGGTGATGTTCACCAGGTCGCCGGTCGCCTGGTCGAGACCGAACTGGATGCCCACGGTGCGACGCGCCGCCAGGTCGATGAGCACCATCCCCTCGACGCCCACGTTCTTCTCCAGCCAGGAGAACAGGTAGGTCTGCTCGCGCAGCTTCCAGTAGGTCGCGCGGTCGGTGTCCCCGACGCCGAGCTCGGCGCCGCCGAGGCAGATCCAGGTGAAGAGGTGCTGGTTGAGGTAGACGTGGTCGTAGACGTCGTCGCTGCTGTACGCGTAGCGGATCCGGTGGCCGAGCAGCTCGGTCGTGCGCGGGTGGGCGCCGCCGGCGGTGGCGTCGGAGTCGGCGAGCTGTCCCTGGAACCACTGCTGACGGGCCAGGTGCGGGTCCGGTTCCAGCCCGAGCTCGCCGACGGCGCCGGTCGCCTGGCCGCTGCGCGTGTCGAGGGCCATCGTCACGACCACGGGGTGGTCGTCGCCGCTGCGGCGGTAGTGCAGGAAGAACAGGCCCGGCTGCATCTCGAACAGCTCGTGGGTCTCGGTGCCCTCCCGGGTGGCGCCGCCCTCCTGCAGCGTCCACCGCAGGGTCTCCGCGCCGAACTCGTGCACCAGCGTGACATCGGAGCCGAGGTCGTCGGGGACACGGCACCGCAGTTCCAGGCGCTGTCCCTCGAGCGCCGTGGAGAGCGGCGGGCGGTACTCGTCGAAGCCGTCGGCCATCTCGGTGAGCGACGTCCAGTCGTCCTTGGCCCAGCTGAAGGTGGTGGCGGTGGTCATCGGAGGTCCTCCGGATCGGTGCGGGTCGGGGGTGTCAGGAGCGGGGGGTGACGCCGGGGACGTCCCGGACCGTGGGTGCCGCGGACGGAGGAGCGGCCGCGGCGATCGCCTCGGGGCTCGGGGAGTCCTCGCTGAGGTCCCGCCACTGGATGGGGCGCCTGTCCTGCACGACCTGGCGGTAGACGAAGAGCACCACCGACAGCGCCAGGATCCCGATGCCGATCAGGGACTCCCGCATGCCGCCGTAGCCGGCGTCGGACGGGTGCGTCGCGCCCCAGAGGGTGATGAACACGTTGAGGACGAAGATCACCGTCGCGACCGGGATCCAGATCCGCCCGCGGCGGATCGGCCGCGGCCAGCCGGGCCGGTCCTTGCGCAGGAGGAGGAAGGCGCCGACGCCGAGGGTGATCGCCGTCATGTAGCCGAGGTTGCTGGCCAGCAGGATCGCCACCGAGGACGACAGCAGCAGGAGGTGCGCGGTGTTGATGACCGCGTCGATGGTGAGCGAGCGACCCGGGACGCCCCACCGGTTCAGCCAGTCGAGCTGGCGGATGGTCATGCCCTCCTGGGCCAGCCCGTAGAGCGCCCGGCCGCCGTCCGCCGTGGTCGAGACCATCGCCAGCCACAGGGAGAAGACGAGGACGAGGGTCCCGATCCAGCCCTGGCCGCCGAAGAGCTGGTCGAACGCCACGGTGATGTAGCCGACGGGGTTCTCGGTGAGCGTCCCCTCGCCGATCGCGCCGGTGACCCCGATCGGGATGGCGACGAAGGCGATGAGCATGAAGGTCGACGTCGCCTTCAGCGCCTTGGCGGTGTCGCGGACGGTGTCCTTGTACTCGGGCGCGAAGGACGCGGCGATCTCCACGCCGTAGGTGGTCCACGCGGTGATGTAGAACCAGACGATCACGGCGCTGAACGTCGCCCCCGGACCCCAGGTGAGGTTGGCGGCGTCCCACTGGCCCTGCACGAGCGCGGCCACGACGACGACCACCAGGGCGACGGTGACCATGACGCCGACGACCTTGTTCACCGTGGCCGCCAGGCGGATGCCGACGTAGTTGACCGCCCAGGCGGCCCAGACCGAGATGATCGCGAAGACGTGCCCGAGACCGAGCTCGTTGCCGAGGAAGGACACCGTCGACGTCGAGCCGGCGAACCACTCCGCCTGGATGATGCCGCCGAGCGCGGACGCGGTCACCGCGATCGCCAGGGACCAGCCGATCCAGTACCCGAAGGAGGCGATCGCGCCCAGCGGTGCGAAGTACCGCTTCCAGCCCTCGATCGCGTAGCGGGCGACGCCGCCCGACTTCCCGGGGAACATCGCGGCCAGCTCGGCGAAGAGGCGGTTCTGCAGGAGCCCGATGACGGATCCGGTGATCCAGATGGCGATCGCCGTCCAGGCCCCGAGGACGCCGACGGCGAAGCCCAGGGTGACGAACAGTCCGTTCACGCTGACGATGGACAGGGCGAGCCCGTCCTTCCAGGTCAGCGTCTTGTGGAGGTGGGGCGTGGCCTCGACCTCGTCGTGCGTGGGGGTCATGGTGGCGTCCTTCGGGGGAGTGGGGGTCGGTGCGAGCGGCGTCGAGGGGCGGCCGGTCAGTCGACCGGCATCCAGGCCATGTCGATGGAGACGACCTCGCTGACCGCGGCCATCCGCAGGAACTCGGGCATGTCCGCGGCCTTGGCGTTGGCCGCTTCGGCCTGCTCGGTGCTGTCGTAGATCCAGACGTCGGTCCAGAGGCCGTCCTCGCCCCTGGCGATGACCGGTGCGGCGACGAAGCCGGGGATGGCGGCCGCGACGGCGGCCACGGCGCCGGGCCGGCTGGCGAGGAACTCCTCCTCCTGGCCCTCGTGGACGCGGAGGTGGACGAACTCGACGAGGTGCTGCGACACGGTGGGCTCCTTCTGCGGGTGGGGACTCAGGACCCGGCGAGCGCCGGGCTCGGGGCGGGCACGGTCGCGAGGCGCACGGGGGCGCCGATCAGGTCGTGCACGTGGCGGGCGGCGCGCATTCCGCTCTCGATGGCGCCGTCGATGAAGCCGGCCCAGCCACTGGCGTAGTCGGCCCCGGCCAGGGCCACGCGGCCCTCGGGGCGCTGGAGTTCCGCCAGGGCCCCGGTCAGCTGGCCGACCCGCTGCATGGGCCACGTCTCGCCGGAGAACGGGTCGGCCACCCAGTCGTGGCAGGCGACCTCGAGGACCTCGACGTCGGGCAGCCAGCCGCGCAGGGCCCGTTCCACGGCGGCCCGGTCGGTGCCGTCGAGTCGCCGGCTGTCGGCCCCGAAGGCCACCACCACGGTGGTGCCGTCCTCGACGGACTCGACCTGGCACAGCGTCAGGGGCGCGGAGCCGGGGGCGAGCGCGACGAAGGGCTGGTGCTCGCCGCGGAGCCGGGCCCAGATCTTGGTGCCCATCGACGTCTGGCCCTGGTGGGCGGCCCGCCGCTTGGTGTCCGACAGCGGCGGGTCGAAGGTGATGCTGTCCAGCACGTCGAGGGGCAGGGTGACGACCACGGCGGCCGCGGTGAGGGTCGCCCCGTCGGCGAGGGACACGGTGGCCGCGCCGCCGTCCTGGGCCACCGCGGTGACCTGCGCGCCGAGACGGACCTCGGCGCCGGAGTCGGCCAGCATCGCCTCGATCAGGCGGCGGGTGCCACCGACGATCTTGTAGGTGGCGCAGGCCTCGAACATGAGCTGCCAGCTGCCACCGGCCAGCGCGCACCACCGGAGCGCCTGTGCATAGCCGCCGACGTCGGTGGGGCCGTTGAAGTTGGTGGCCCACATGCCCTCGACGGCGTCGAACTCGCCCGGGGTCAGGCCGGCCTGCTCCAGCCTCTGCCGGATCGACGTCCCGTCGATCTCCCGGAGCCGGTCACCCAGGAGCAACGGCTCGTAGGGCCGCGGGAACCAGGTGAGGGCCTCCTCGGTGCTGGCGCTCATCCCGCGGTCGAGGAGCTCCAGCAGCTCGTCGGCGGTGCCCCGGTGCAGCTCGCCGCCGGTGATCCAGAAGCCGTCGATCGGCGTCGGCGAGGCGACGACGTCGATGCCGTAGCGGCTCAGCTCGGCCCAGGAGTGCGGCTGGACCCAGTGCACCCAGGTGCCGCCCAGCTCCAGGTCGCGGCCGAGCCGGCGCTCGGTCCAGGTCCGGCCTCCGGTGCGGTCGCGGGCCTCCACGATGAGCACGCGGTGGCCGTGTCGCCGCAGCTCGCGTGCGGCGGTCACGCCGGCGAAACCCGCGCCGATGACGATGACGTCGGCGTCCTGGGTGGAGGGCATGGGATCTCCTCGACGAGGCGCTGGTGTCCCGGGGGACCTGCTGGATGGGCCGGGCGGAGCCGCGGGCGGTGTCTGCGACGGTCGCTGACCAGATGGACAGTTGTGACCGCTGGCACAGAAGATGCCGCACGGGCCCAGAACTGGTCAAGTGGACAGCCGAAATTCGTTGCGGCATCCTTGGCGTCGGAGCAGGCGCACCGGTTCGGAGCAGGGGCGCGGGGGAGGAGCGGGGAACATGACGGTGGTCGAGGCAGTCCCGGATCGTGGGGGACCCCGGTACGGGGAGGGCCGCAGTGCCCTCCTGGCAGCAGCCGTGCGGGTCGGCGCGAGGCGGGGGCTGCGCCACCTGACGTACCGCGCGGTGGCCGCGGAGGCGGGTGTCGCGCACGGCCTGGTCGCGCACCACTTCGGCTCACGGGACGCGCTGCTCGACGAGGCGCTGCAGTTCTCCCTCGACCACGGCATCGCCTCGCTGAGCTCGGCGCCCGGGAGCGGCGACGTCGACGCGCTGTTCGTGGGCGTCAGCGCCTGGTTCGAGCAGGACACCGACGACGCCGTCTTCCAGTACGAGCTGATCCTGGAGTCGCGCCGGCGACCCGAGCTGCGACCGCACGTCGAGCGTCTCTACCTGGCCTACCGGGAGGCTCTCCGCACGGAGCTCGAGGCCTGTGGCCTGCCCGACGATCCGGACCTCGTGCACCTGGTCTTCGCGGCCCTCGACGGCCTGGTGTTCCAGCAGGTCTGCCTGGGGGAGACCGCCGCGACCGAGGCGGCCATCGACCGGCTGCGGAGCCTTCTGGGACGGCTGCGCTGACGGAGGCCCTCCCGGCCCAGCGGCCGGCGGGCGTCCCAGCTCAACCGCCGTTGCTGAGGATGCCCCGGTACACCGACTCGCGGGCGGCGAAGTCCTGCCGGTTGGTGATGTCCCGGAACGCCGCCGCGTGCGACGGGTCGAAGCCCGGACGCTCCGCCACCTCGCGCGGGAACAGGCACGAGCACTCGACGAACGTCTCGCCGTGAGCCAGCGGGACCAGCCGGTGGGTCATCACGCAGTCCGGCTCCAGGGTGATGAGGTCGGGCGCGAGGACGAGGTACAGCGTGTGCCGGGCCTGCTCGTCGGTCAGCCGGGGGAGGCGGTCCCCGCCGCTGCGCCCGTCCAGCGACGAGCCCGGCCTCACCCTCCGCACGATCGTCGCCGCCCTGGTCGCCCGGGAGGAGCGCAGCGGGACCCGTCCCGGCGCGGTCGCCGCGACGGCCGCCGTCCAGGATGGTGACGTGACGACCTCGACGCGGCTGCCGGTGCCGGACCACGAGCGGTTCACGGCCGAGGTGCGGGCGGCCGCCCGCGGGCTCGCCGGCATCGCCGAGGTGACGTCGCTGCAGCGCAACGCCCGGCTGTCGGCGGCCACGGGAGCCGACGTCCGGCTCAAGCGCGAGGACCTCCAGATCGGCCGCTCCTACAAGGTGCGCGGCGCCTACACCACGATCAGCCGGCTCGACGCCGGGCACCGGGCGGCCGGCGTCGTCTGCGCCAGCGCGGGCAACCACGGACAGGGCGTCGCCTACGCCTGCCGCGTGCTCGGGGTGCGCGGCCACGTCTTCGTCCCCGGGACGACCCCGCGGCAGAAGCGGGAGCGGATCGCCGCGCTCGGTGGGGACGTGGTGCAGCTCGTCGTCACCGGCGACTCCTACGACGAGGCGGCGGCCGCGGCGGCGGCGCACGCGGCGGCCACCGGGACCACGCTGGTGCCGGCGTTCGACGCCCTGTCCACCGTGACCGGCCAGGCGACGGTCGCCGTCGAGCTGCTGGAGCAGTGCGGCGACCGGCGGCCGGACGTCGTGGTCCTCCCGGTCGGCGGGGGAGGGCTGCTGGCCGGCTGCGCGACCTGGCTGCGGCTGCACAGCCCCGGCACCCGGGTGGTCGGGGTGGAGCCCGCCGGGGCGGCGAGCATGGCCGCCGCGCTGGCCGCCGGCCGGCCGGTCGAGCTGCCCGAGATGGACACGTTCGTCGACGGCGCCGCCGTCCGGCGGGTGGGGGAGGTGACGTACCCGCTGGTCCGCGACTCCGGTGCCGAGCTGGTCGCCGTGCCGGAGGGGCAGATCTGCTCCGAGATGCTCGACCTCTACCAGGTCGACGGGGTGATCGCCGAGCCCGCCGGGGCCCTCGCCAGCGCCGCGCTGGCCGGCGGACTGGTCGCGGTGGAGCCCGGCCAGACGGTGGTGTGCCTGCTCTCGGGCGGCAACAACGACGTCAGCCGGTACGCCGAGGTCGTCGAGCGGTCCCTGGTCCACAAGGGGGTCAAGCACTACTTCCTCATCGAGTTCCCCCAGGAGCCGGGTGCGCTGCGCCGCTTCCTCGACGAGGTCCTCGGCCCGGACGACGACATCGTGCTGTTCGAGTACGTCAAACGGGACAACCGGGAGACCGGCGCCGCGCTGACCGGCATCGAGCTGGGCAGCGCCGCCAGCCTGCCCGCGCTGCTGGCCCGGATCGAGGACAGCCCGCTGCGCATCCAGCACCTGGCCCCGGGGACCACCGCCTACCGCTTCCTGGTCTGACGGTCGACCCCGGGGCGGCAGGCGACCCGACGACGCTGCTCAGGGGGCCAGCGGGGGCAGGACCCCTGCCTGGGTCAGCCACCCCATCCAGTCGCCGAAGTGCCAGGCTTCGGTCACCCTGCCGTTCGACCAGTGGAAGACCAGGCTGCCGCTCGCGGTCGTGTGCCGGCCGGTCGGCTCCACCGGCAGCAGGGGCGCCTTCCCGGCGAACGTGCCGGCGCAGTGCCACCGGTGCACGGAGGTGGAGCCGGCGACGACGTCCTCGTCGTGGAACAACTCGAAGTCGTGGAAGCCGGCCCGGAAGCCGGCGATGAAGTCGAGGAGCTCGGCCTTGCCCATGTCCGGGAACGGCGGCACGTGGTAGGTGACGTCGTCGGCGAAGAGCTCCTCGACACCCGACATGTCACCGTCCACCCAGGCCGCACCGAAGCGGTCGAAGGCGGCACGGGCGGTGGACTCGGACAGGGGCTGGTTCGCGGTCGTTGCCATGACTCCTCCATCGGGGTCGGGAGGTCCCCCGCTGTCCGTGTGGGGGCTCGGGACCGTCAGCGCAGCCGCACCCGCAGGGTCAGCGTGCCGGTCTCCTCCCCGCTCTCCACGAAGACGCCGTCTCCCCGGGCGGCCCGGAAGTCGCCGGACCCCCCGGTGATCGCCAGGGTCTTCTCCGGTGGCGGCGCGTTCTCGAACGCGTAGGCGATCGTCCCCTGCCCGTCGAGGGTGACGACGGCGGTGCAGTTCGCCAGCCCGGACGGATCGACCACCACGCAACTGCCCACCTCGTGGCCGACCGGCCGGCCGTCCTGCTCCAGGACGTCGTTGAAGACGATGACGTCGGCCGCGGACGGTCCCGGGACGCCGAGATCGGTGTAGGAGAACGGGCTCGTGACGACGGCGAACTCGAGCGTGACCTCCTCGCCCCCGGAGCCGCGGGAATCGTCCTGGTCGGCGCTCGCGGTGGCCGCCTGCACGACGAGCGCGGTGGCGAGCAGGGTGGTCCCGAGTGCTGCGGCCCGCAGGGTGCGTCGGTGCGCCATGGCGGTCTCCTCGACAGGTGGGGTGGGTCCGTCGGCCGGGTGGCACGACTGTCCGCCCGCTCTCCGCCCAGAGGCAGGGCCGTTGGCCCCTGAACGCGCCGAGGCGGTCTCGGATCCTCCCGCGCTCCGGGATCCACCGGACGCCGGACCCTTCCCGGTGCTCGGGCAGACTGGGGCGGCGTCCGGCGCGCGAGTCGCCGGGCGGTCCCCCGGTCGCGAGCGACGCGGCTGCCCGAGGCTTCCCAGGAGCAGGCACGATGGCACAGCACGCCGACATCCCGGCCGAGCAGATCCTGGACGCGGCGAGCCACATCGCTGACCACCTGCTGGACGTGCAGAGCCGGGTGAACCGGCAGATGGACGCCACCCAGTCCGAACTCCTGCCCGAGGTCCGGCGGCGGCTGGGCTACGACGACGCCGAGGCGGTCGACCTGACCGGCCTGGTGAACGCCAGGATCGCCGGCCTGAGCATCGTCGTCACCCCGGAGGCGGTCGCGACGATCGTGCCCCTGTCGGCCCGGTCGGCCACCACGACCCGGGCCGGCCGCCGCGCGATGACCGACATCGTCGCCGGTGCCGACGGCCGGCTGGCCGTCATCGCCGGCCCGTGCTCGATCCACGATCCGGTCGCCACGCTGGAGTACGCCGCCTTCCTCGGTCGCATGCGGGAGCGGCACGGCGACGACCTCGAGATCGTCATGCGCGCGTACACGGAGAAGCCGCGGACCGAGGTCGACTGGAAGGGCTTCGCCTACGACCCCTACCTCGACGGCTCCAACCGCATCAGCGTCGGCCTGATCGCGACGCGGATGCTCATGTGCCGCATCACCGCGATGGGCGTCCCGGTCGCCGCCGAGCCGCTCAACGCCCTGACCCCGCAGTACCTCGACGGCCTGGTGACCTACAACGGCGTCGGCGCGCGCAACGTCACCGACCAGACCGCCCGCGAGCGGGTGTCGGGCTTCTCGTCGGTCATCGGCTTCAAGAACTCACCGGAGGGCAGCATCGAGGCCGCCGTCCAGGCCGTCGTCTCCGCGCGGGCGCCGCACGAGTTCCTCGGCGTCGACCGCCACGGGATGACCGCCCAGCTGTCGACGACGGGCAACGAGACCGGCCACGTGATCCTGCGCGGGGACCGGAACGGGCCGAACTACTCCGCCGCCCACATCGCCGACACCACGGCGAGGCTCCGGGACCGCGGCCTGCCGGCGGTGGTCGTGGTCGACGCCTCGCACGGCAACAGCCAGAAGAACCACCTGCGCCAGATCGACGTCGTGCACGACCTGGCCGGCCAGATCGCGGCCGGCCAGCAGGCGATCCGGGGCGTGATGGTGGAGAGCAACCTCGTCGCCGGCCGTCAGGACCTGGACCAGGAGCACCCCGACGCACTGGAGTACGGCAAGAGCGTGACCGACGCCTGCGTCGACCTCGACACGACCGCGGCGCTGCTCGACGAGCTCGCGCGCGCCGCCCGGGCGCGGCGCGACGTCGGTGTCGGGGACGGAGCCCGGCGGGCCGGCTGAGCTCGGCGACGACCTGCGCTCACCCGTTCGGCCCCGACTCCGTGAGGCCCGGCTCGCGGAGCCGGAACCGTCGTAGGTCGAACGTGTGTTCGGTTCGTGGCAGCGACGGCGGTGGAGCAGACCGGCATCGAGGAGGTGCTGGTCGGCTGGTTGGGTGAGCGGCCGCTGCTGGGCGGGCGGTTGC
>NZ_JALPKP010000005.1:0-157134 GCF_051383635.1 Geodermatophilus sp. CPCC 205506
CGCGCCCGCCGTCGAGGCGGCCCGCGAGGCGCTCTCACCCCGCCTGGAGGCCGCCCGCGAGGCGGCCGCGCCACACATCGCGTCGGCGGTGACCGCCGCGCAGGCGGCGGCCACCCGGGCCGCGGCCGACTTCGGTCCGCGGGTCGAGGCGGCCCGCGAGGCGGCGCAGAAGACCCTGGCGAAGGACGTCGTCCCGCGGCTGACGGCCGCCCAGGCCGCGACGCTGGCCTACGCCACGCCGAAGGTGCTCGCCGCACGCGAGGCGGTCACCCCGGTGTTCGAGAACACCCGGGAGACGATCGCCGCGGGCCTGCACAACGCCCTCGAGGAGCTCGAGGTCCGGCGCGAGGAGATGGTGGCGAGCACGGCCGAGGCCAAGAAGCAGGCCGCGAAGAAGCGCAAGGCTCTGGAGAAGAAGTCGGCCAAGACCGCCAAGAAGGCCAAGCGCACGGCCGGCATGGAGTCGCCGAGGCGGTGGCCGTGGCTGCTCGCCGTCGTGGCGATCGGCGCGGTCGCCTTCGCCGTCCTCCGCCGGCGCAAGGACGACGAACTGTGGAACCCCGCCCCCACCGGGGACGGGCCCGTGCCCAGCTACCGGGAGGACCCCGTGCCCAGCTCCCCCAGCCACTCCGGCAAGACCGTCTCCGAGGCCACGACCGCGCCCGGCGACTCCACGCCTCCCGACAGCGACATGGGCATGCAGCCGCAGCAGCTCGCGCACGGCAGCGCGGGCCCGGTGGAGGACACCCCGTTCGCCCCCGGCGCCGAGGGCGTCGAGGACGAGCCCGGCCGTGGCGCCGCACCCGAGCCCTTCAGCGACGAGGGCCCCGGCGACGCCGGACCGACCGCCGGGCCGGCGGACCGGCAGCGCTGACCGCCACTCCACCTCGTCGACCCGTCGAGGGCCCCGCTGCGCCGGCAGCGGGGCCCTCGGCGCGCCGGGGTACCGTGGTCGATCATGAGTGAGACGGTGGCCCAGACCCCCTCCTCGGACTCCCCGATCGCACCCTCCGGCCGCAAGCTGCTGCGCCTCGAGGTCCGCAACAGCCAGGTGCCGATCGAGCGCAAGCCCGAGTGGATCAAGACCCGGCTGAAGACCGGCCCGGAGTACACCGAGCTCAAGTCGCTGGTCCGCCGCGAGGGCCTGCACACCGTGTGCGAAGAGGCCGGTTGCCCCAACATCTACGAGTGCTGGGAGGACCGCGAGGCCACCTTCCTCATCGGCGGGGACCAGTGCACGCGGCGGTGCGACTTCTGCCAGATCGACACCGGCAAGCCCGCCGCCTACGACCCCGACGAGCCGCGCCGGGTGGCCGAGAGCGTGGCGACGATGGCGCTGAAGTACGCCACCGTCACCGGCGTCGCCCGCGACGACCTCCCCGACGGCGGCGCGTGGCTGTACGCCGAGACGGTGCGGCAGATCCACGCCGCCGTCCCCGGCTGCGGGGTCGAACTGCTCATCCCCGACTTCGACGCCGATCCCGACCAGCTCGCCGAGGTCTTCTCCTCCCGGCCCGAGGTCCTGGCCCACAACGTCGAGACGGTGCCGCGGATCTTCCGCCGCATCCGCCCCGGCTTCCGCTTCGAGCGCTCCCTGGCGGTCATCACCGCGGCCCGCGAGGCCGGCCTGGTGACCAAGTCCAACCTCATCCTCGGGATGGGCGAGGAGCCGCACGAGGTGGTCGAGACGATGGGGGCCCTGCACGAGGCCGGCTGCGACCTGCTGACCATCACCCAGTACCTGCGCCCCTCCCCGCGGCACCACCCGGTGGTGCGCTGGGTGAAGCCCGACGAGTTCGTCGAGTTCCAGGCGGAAGCCGAGCGGATCGGGTTCCCCGGCGTCCTGGCCGGACCGCTGGTGCGCAGTTCCTACCGGGCCGGCCGGCTGTACCAGCAGGCGGTCGAGGCGCGCGGGCTCACCCGCACCATCTGAGGGAGTCGATCGGGCCGGTCCCTCGGGACCGGCCCGGCGCGCCCCTATCCTGAGGACATGGCGCGCAGCAAGTCCACCGACTCCCCCGCACCGACCGGCAAGGCCGGGCGGGGCCCGACCGGACGGGGCCGGGGCGCGAGCGCCTCCGGCGCGTCCTCCGCGACCGGCAAGGCGCCCAAGCTGGACAAGAACGGGCAGCCGAAGGTCGGCCGGCTGAAGAAGGCCGGCAACCAGGCCAGGATGATCCGGCAGGCCTACTCGCTGACCCGCAAGAACGACCCCAAGCTGCCCTGGATCATGCTCATCGCCTTCGTGGTGGTGGCGGGGGTCGTCGAGCTGGTCGGCATCCTCCTCGGCTCGCCGTTCCTGTTCCTGCCGATCGCGATCCTCCTGGGCGCGCTGGCCGCGCTCGTCATCTTCGGCCGCCGCGCCCAGGGCTCGGCGTACCGGCAGGTGGAGGGCCAGCCGGGCGCGGCCGCCTGGGTCCTCGAGGGCATGCGCGGGGACTGGCGGGTGACCTCCGGCGTCGCCGGCACCACCCAGCTGGACGCCGTCCACCGGGTCCTCGGGCGTCCCGGCGTGATCCTGGTGGCCGAGGGCGCTCCCTCCCGGGTCCGGCCGCTGCTGGCGCAGGAGAAGAAGAAGATCGCCCGCGTGGTCGGCGACGCCCCGATCTACGACATCATCGTCGGCGACGAGGAGGGGCAGGTGCCCCTGCGCAAGCTCAGCACGCACGTCACCAAGCTGCCGCGCAACCTCTCCGGCGGCGAGCTCAACGCGCTCGGCAAGCGGCTCTCCGCCCTGGGCGGGTCCCGGATGCCGGTGCCGGGCGGCCCGCTCCCCGGCGGCAAGCAGATGTCGGTCAGCCAGCGGCAGGTCCGCCGCCGCTGACCTGACCCTGGATGCAGAGAGCCCCACGCCGGACGGCGCGGGGCTCTCTGCATCCGCGGGCGGTCCCGCGAGCTGCGTCCGCGGGCGGTTCCGCGAGGTTCTGGAAGCTCTACCCGCGTCAGGACGCCGCCGACGCGGGCAGAGCTTCCAATGCCTCGGTCAGGCCCGAACGACGGCGGTGTCGGTGAGCCGGTCGTGCAGGCCGCGGCCGTCGGCGTCGACGACGAGGGCCGGCACGAGCAACATGAGCAGCGCCGTCCGGACGACGGCCCGCCACAGCGCCAGCCGCTCCCCGGGCCGCGGGTGCGCCAGCCGCAGCCCCAGTAGCCGCATCCCCGGCGTCTGCCCGAAGAGGGTCAGCGACCCGACGGTGACCAGGCCGAACGACAGCAGGCTCCAGTTGGCCGGCAGCGCCGGCGCGGTGAACAGCCCGGCCACGAAGGCCGCGGCGACGACGTCGACGAGGAAGGCCCCCAGCCGGCTGCCAAAGGTCGCCAGCGACCCCGGCCCGTCGGACGGCAGCCCCAACGACGCGCCGCGGCGGCGCTCCTGAGAGGGTGGCTGCACGTTCCCGACCATGACCGCCAGCGTAGGACCCCCGCCGAGCCGGCCCCCGCGGCCGGCGCCCGTCCTCACCCGCGACACGCCCGGCCGTTGTTACCGGTCTGAAACACCGGAGACACTGGCGGGCAACTCCCGGCTCGTAGTTTGCGGTTCGGCTGTCCGCCCAATCCCGGAGGATCGATGTTCACCAGTCCCGACGAGGTCGCCGCTTACATCCGCGACAACGACGTCGAGTTCGTCGACGTGCGTTTCTGCGACCTGCCCGGCGTCATGCAGCACTTCACCATCCCGGCGACGGCCTTCGGCGAGGACACCTTCTCCGACGGGCTCGGCTTCGACGGTTCGTCGATCCGCGGTTTCCAGGCGATCAACGAGTCGGACATGCTGCTGCTGCCCGACGCGAACAGCGCCTTCCTCGACCCGTTCCGCCGGCACAAGACGCTGAACGTCAACTTCTTCATCCACGACCCGATCACGCGCGAGGCCTACAGCCGGGACCCGCGGAACGTGGCGAAGAAGGCCGAGGCCTACCTGGCCAGCAGCGGCATCGCCGACACCGCCTACTTCGGTCCCGAGGCGGAGTTCTACATCTTCGACTCGATCCGGCACTCCACCGGCATCAACGAGGGCTACTACCACATCGACTCGGTCGAGGGGTCCTGGAACTCCGGCGCCGCGACGATGCCGGACGGCACCCCGAACCTGGGTTACAAGACCCGCGCCAAGGGTGGCTACTTCCCGGTCGAGCCCTACGACCACTACAGCGACCTGCGCTCGACGATGATGGCCAACCTGACCAATGCCGGGCTCGAGCTCGAGCGGGGCCACCACGAGGTGGGCACCGGCGGTCAGGCGGAGATCAACTACAAGTTCGACACGCTGCTGCGCTCGGCCGACAGCCTGATGCTGTTCAAGTACATCATCAAGAACACCGCCTGGGCCGAGGGCAAGACCGCGACCTTCATGCCCAAGCCGCTGTACGGCGACAACGGCTCCGGCATGCACTGCCACCAGAGCCTCTGGAAGGACGGCGAGCCGCTCTTCCACGCCGAGACCGGCTACGCGGGCCTGTCGGACACCGCCCGCCACTACATCGGCGGCCTGCTCTCCCACGCGTCGTCCCTGCTTGCCTTCACCAACCCGACGGTGAACAGCTACCACCGGCTGGTGCCCGGCTACGAGGCGCCCATCAACCTGGTCTACTCGGCCCGCAACCGCTCGGCCTGCTGCCGCATCCCGATCTCCGGCGACAGCCCCAAGGCCAAGCGCATCGAGTTCCGCGTGCCGGACCCGTCGGCCAACCCGTACCTCGCCTTCTCGGCGATGCTGATGGCCGGCCTCGACGGCATCAAGAACAAGATCGAGCCGCCGGCGCCGGTCGACAAGGACCTCTACGAGCTGCCGCCCGAGGAGGCCCTGGGCATCGAGAAGGTCCCGGCCTCGCTGGACGCCGTCCTCGACAACCTCGAGACCGACCACGAGTACCTGATCGACGGCGGGGTGTTCACCCCCGACCTCATCGAGACCTGGATCGAGTACAAGCGGGAGCACGAGATCGACCCGATCCGCCTGCGTCCGCACCCGCACGAGTTCGCCATGTACTACGACATCTGAGCTTTACAAGCCGCTGAACAGGGTGTTCATGCCTGAGAGGCGGTAGCAGTCCCCGACGAGTCCCCACGGGCCGCCAGCACAGCACCTACGGCGGCCCGTGCGGACTCGTCGCTGTCGGGCCACAGGTGGCCGTAGGTGTCCAGCGTCGTCTTGGCGCTGCCGTGCCGAAGCCGGTGCTGGACGACCTTGACGTCGTGGCCGCTGCCGATGAGCAGCGACGCCAGGTAGTGCCGCAGATCGTGGAAGCGGAAGTCCTCGGGCAGCCCGGAGACCTTCGGCCGTGCGGAGCGGATCGCCCGCTCGAGCGCCCACGTCGACGTCTGCCGGCCGGCGCCGTCGGTGACGACGTGGTCCCCGCCCCATCGCGCCACCGCCGCCGACAGCTGCACCGACAGCTCCTGCGGGATGGGCAGGGGCGTGCGGGACGTCTCGCTCTTGAGCGGCTCGCCGTCACCCTGCTGCACCGGCCGCACGACGCCCCGCATGAAGTCGACGTCCCAGACCCGCAGCCCGACGACCTCGGCGGTCCGCAGCCCGACGAACGCCCCGAGCAGGACCGCCGGGCGCAGGTGGTCGGCGACCGCGTCGTGCAGCGCCCACACCTGCTCGGTCGTCGCGACGTACGGCCGCTGACCGCCGGCTCTTGGTGACGTGCGGCGCGAGCACGGGTTGCGCGCCAGCAGCCCGTCGTGCACGGCGTCGCTCATGACCTGCGACAGCCGCGAGTGCAGCGCGTAGACGTAGCTGTCGGCCAGGCCGGCGGCCTTGAGCTCCACCGTCCACGAGCGGACCGACGACGGCCGAACGGCAGAGAGCGGCATCGGACCGAACGCGGCGGTGATCTGAGCGACGTGCACCCTCGCCTGCCGCACCGTGCGCGGGCGGCGGGTCGCGTAGCCGGCCAGCCAGGTCGAGCACCACTCGGCACCGTCGTCCGGGCGGTCTTCGGGTCGACGTAGGTGCCAGTCACCTGGCTGGTCGTGACCTCGTCCAGCCACCGCTGCGCCTTCGACTTCTCCTTGTCGGGGAACGCCCGCGTGACCTCCTTACCCGCGGAGTCCTTGTAGCGCGCCCTATAGCGCATCCCCTCCCCGTGCCGGGCGCTCGGGACACGCTTCCCCGTGGCCGGGTCCGTGACGTACCACCGGTCCTGAATGCTGCGAAAGGCCACGAGCCTCTCCCATCTGGTGCGCGGGCACAGGGCGGTTGTCGAGCTCCGTCAGGAGGCGTGCGGCTCGCGTCCGACCCGTGCCTCGAGCGCCTCGCGGGCGAGCTGGGAGATGGTCTTGCCCTCCCGGGCGGCGATCTGAGCGGCGCGGTTGCGGACGCCGGGGGTGACGCGGAAGGCGATGCGCGGCGAGACTGCGGCATCTCCCGTGAGGGACGGGCGGCCGCCGCGGCCCCGGACCTCCTCGATGATCTCCGCGGCGCGCTGCTCGGTCAGCCGGGTTCCGTCGGCCAGCCGGACGTCGTCCTCGTCTAGGTCGACGTCCGGGCCGATCGGCGAGTCGCTGGTGACGGTCGGCGGAGTGTGCTCGGTCATGGGCGGTCTCCTCGGAGCTGGGTCGGCAGGACGTGGATGACCAGCAGGTACGGCCGCCCGCCGTCGCTTGGGTGCACCTCGAGGGCGATGACCTCCAGTTCACGCCCTCGTTCGTCGGGCCCGACGTAGAGCCAGGCATCGGCACCACTGGTCGTGGTGACCGCGGTCGGTTCGGCGGTGGCTAGGACGTACCGGGCGGAGGCTCGGCCGATGCGGTGCTTGCGCGGCGCGGTCCTGGCCGTGCTGGGAGTCGACCCAGGCGCGCAGGTCGTCGCGGCGGTAGAGGACGCGGCGGCCGAGGCGGAAGCTGCGTGGGCCGGTGCCAAGGTGGCGCTAGTAGCGCAGGGTGGCGACGGGGGTGCGCAGGAGCTCGGCGGCTTCGGTGATGGTGAGCAGCTCGGGTTCGCGGCTCGCGGTGTGGTCAGTCATGGTCGGCTCCGGTGTTCGTCGGTGGCTGGGCCTCGTCACCTGCAGACGGCGCCTATCGGAATCCGTTGGTGACAGCCGACCGCCAGATCCTGCCGGGATTCTCCAGTTGGTCTGCAGTCGCCGGTGCGGCTCATCGCCCGAGGCCCGGGGCGGCGCCACCCCAGGTGAGGGACGGACCGCGACGCTCGGACTCCGGCCGCGGAACGCCGGGGTGGGCGGCGGCCGGCCGCGGTGGACCAATGCGGGGCTGGTGGGGGTCGGCGGCACGCCGTGCACGCCAGTCCTCGTGGGCTGCGGCCAGCTGGCCGGCGGGCCGGCCAAGCAGTGCAGGGTCGGTCACCAGCCGGGCGATGTGTGCCCGCGCGCCGGCCAGCTCGAGCTGAGCGGCGGAGAGGCTCTGGTCGACGTCTGCCAACCGCCCGGCCTGGCCCGGGGCACGACCGAGCGCGCCGGACCGGGCGAGCTGCTGGTCGCCTGGGGGGTCCTCGTCCCGCTGCGCCCGCTCAGGGGCCCACCCGGCGGCATGGGCGGCCTGGAGCGCGGCGACGGCGCGCCGTGTGTCGTGCTGCGACTGCAGGACGGACAGCCGGTCCAGGCAGCGCTGCTCGACCGTCCACGCCTCGGACAGGTCGGCAAGGACTTCCGCCAGCGGTCGGGGTTGCGCGTAGCGGGCGGCTTCGGTGGCCGCGAGCTGCGCGGCGTGGCCAGGGCCCAGATCGGCGCGGTCGCGGCCGAACACCGCCATCCACTGCTGCCGCGCCTCGGCTAGGTCGGCGGCCACCAGGTGCGCGGTGTTCGCGGTGCGGCCGCGGGTCATGCCGACGTAGGCCGACACGCGGCGCCGGTGTGCTCGCCGATCACCACATGCGCCGAGGTGACGGTGTCGCCCTGCACCCCGTGCGCCTTGCTGGCGTAGGTCAGCTCGACGTGGGCGGTGACGTAGCCGGCGGGCAGTACCCGCTCCCCCATCCTCGCCGGGGTGACAGCGGCGGGGACGACGCCGGTCGAGGTGACGTCGTCCGGTACGACGGCCAGCGCCCCGTGACGGTCGACGGCAGTGACGGTCCAGATGTCCCGGTTGGCCACACCCAGGCGGCGGTCGTTGCGACGGGTGGCGATCCGGTCCCCGGCACCGATCCGCTTCCCCGCCCCGGTGACCGCGACCCGCATGTCGTCGACGCGGCCGTCCGCGACAAGCCGGTCCCGGGTCGCCGAACCCAGCTCGGCGGCTTGCTCGCGGGTGTCGACAACCACCGCCACCCGCTCGTCCTTCCGCTGGCGCCCGGCGGTGACCGCGGTCAGCGCCTCCCGCAGCCCAACTGGATCGGCGTGCAGCCGGATCTGGCCGCGGGCCACTAGTGAGTCGAACACCCCGCCCGGATCTTCACCGGCGCGCATGGCCAGGGTCACGTTGGCGTACTCGACGTCCGGCCTCACCCGTCCGGTCTCGTCGGCGCGGGTGAAGCGGTGCACCTCGTCGAGGGTCACGTGGGCGGCCGGGTCGACTCGGCCGATGGCGAGGTCCAGCACGCCGCCACGGCCCACCGCGGCCAGCTGCCGGCGGTCGCCGAGCAGGGCTACCCGCACACGGCACTCATCCGCGATGACCAGCAGGGCTCGGGCGGTGTCCTGGTCGACCATGCCGGCCTCGTCCACCACCAGGACGTCCCCGGCCCGCAGCCGCGCGTTCTCCTCGGGTCCGGCATAGAGATGGCCGGTGGCCGGGTCGACCTCGCCGGGGATCAGCCTGGTCCAGGCGCCGTCGTCGGTCCAGCGCCAGCCGTGCTGGAAGGCCAGCCAGGCCGCCGACCCGGCGATGGTGCCGACCTCGGCGGAGGCGACCTTCGCGGCCTTCAAAGTGGGGGTGACAACCACCATCTGCCGTCCCTGTTTCCCCATCAGTCGACGAGCCGCAGCCAGGGTGGTGGTCTTGCCCGCGCCGGCCGCGCCTCCACCACCACGAGCGGCCGGTTCCCGGCAAGCGCGGCCGCGGTGGCGGCCTGCCCGGAATCCAGCCCCTCCCGGCCGGCCACCCAGTCCGGCTGCAGGTCGGCATTTGCACCGTGGTGGGTGCTGCGGGCGGCGAGGCGGGCGACCAGGTCGGCCTCGCCGCCCGCAGCACCGCCGGGGAGGTCCAGGCCCGGACGTGCTCGGGCACTCCGTCGCGGTCCAGCAGCGGAAGGCACCGGGCCAGGGCGCGGGCGGTGAGATGCTCGGCCAGCTCGCTACGGACCGCGGTGTCAGCGACGACGCCTGCAGCGGCGATCAGCCGTTCGGCCTCGCCGCGCAGGTCGGCGGCGTTCCAGGCCGACCGGCCGGCGGCCAGTCGGGTGAGCATCTGATCCACTGCGCCGTCGCGGTCCAGCGCGCCGACCGGTGTGGACCGGGGCTCGACCGGTGGGTCGGGGTCGCGATAGCCGAGGGCGGCCAGCTCGGCCCGCCACCGCAAAGGTGAGGTCGGGGCCGGAGCGGGGGGTGACCTTGTCCGGGCGGCCGTCGGCCCACGCCCGGGCGTCCCACGCCCGCCGCAGCCCCGGCCCCGGCGATTCGCCGGGGTGTGCCGCGGTCCAGTCGCGTTCGTAGCGGTCCAGATTGCGTCCGATCTGCGCCGCCCGGGCGCTGAACGGACCGACGTACTCGGCGAGCTCCAGTATTTCTCCAGTCGTATCGAGGGTGTAGCCGTGGGCGGCCAGCGCGGCACGGAACTGCGGATCGCAGGCGACCGCGGCGTGGCCGATTCCGTTGATGGCGGCGAGGAAGTCGCGGACGCCTACGGTGTGCAGCCCGCGCCATCGCTCGGCGGCGAAGACTCGGGCGTTGAGCTGCAGGTGCAGATGCCGGTGCGGATCTCCGGCGCGGGAGGTGTAGTGCCGCACCGTCACCGCCTCCAGCACTCCCAGCGGCACCTGCACCTGCCCGCCGCGCGGACCGACCCGGGTGGTCGCGTGCCCGGCGAGCCAGCCGATGATCTCGACGGCGGCGCGGTCCTGGGCGGCGTCGTAGGCGGCGGCGACGTCCGGGTGTACCGCGGCGGCCAGTGACCAGGACTTCGGCCCGTTGACCACCACCTCGACGAACCGCACCGCCCGCTCGTCGGTACGCAGCCGCCCGCGCGGCACGCCGGTGTCCGGGTCCTGGCCGGCCACCCAGCTCTCGTAGGTCTCCCCCATCAAGGGCACGAGCTCCTCCACGCGCGCGGCGGTGGCCGTGAAGCGGCGGGCCAAGCCGGCGCCCTCGGTCAGGTAGTAGTCATCCGCGCGTCCCCGATCGACCTCCAGGTACTGCCGGGCGGCCGTCGGCGGACCGGCGTAGACCTTCACTCCGCCGTGCATTTTCAACGCCATCCGACAATGACCAACATGTCACCCCCGGAAATGCAAGTGGGCCCCGCGAAGCGGGGCCCGCGCTACCCATGTTGGTAGCATGCGTGCCGTTCCGCAGTAAAGGCCTGGTTGTTTGCGATAAGCGTTGGTAGCTGACGGGTTGCGAGCAATCGCAGGCGTCATATCATTGGCGAGTAAGGAAAGTCGCTGATCGTAGACAGGATGACGGCTGGCCGGTTCCTCTCGACGAGGACGTCCGCTGTGCCGATGGCACTGACTCGCGGGCGTCTCCGTTCTTCCGGACAGCCGGTGGGGTGATGGGTGCCGTACAGCGGATGGATGACGCAGGTCTCTCCCGGCCATGAGGAGTGGCATGAGGGTGCCCCGGTTGTCCCACCGCTGCGCGACAGGCCACCGGGCAAGTCTTACCGGACGGCCTCCCATGGACCCGTTCCGGCCCTGCGATGTTCCCAGTTAACCTTCCTCTAGGGGAACATTCGGACTTGCCGATGTGCGGACGGGTAGGAAATTCACGGAGCGACCGCAGAACCTGTCGTTCCTCCTGAGGTCCCTGATCCCTCAGAACTGACGCTCAGGAGCTGGCGATCGAGCGCCACTCATCGAGCTTCGTCGTAATCAGCTCCGCGCGGCGCTGTTGGTCGCTGCCGTCCAGAACACTCAGGTCCTCGCGCTCGGCCCGCAGGTAAACCCCGGACGTGCGCGCCCTGATGGTCGGGTCGGCGTCTGCACGGGTGGTCCAGTAGCCGGCGGCCCTGTCGATGGACTCGAGCCGGACCTCCCCGGTGCCCTCGAGCCGGGGCGCGTCGGGATGTCGGGGGCGTTCGCCGTTCCAGTAGTAGAAGATCCCCGAGGGATCCCTCATCTCCTTCGAGGCTTCGCTCCAGTAGCGCGCCGACAGCGTGCCGTCCTCCTGCCAGGCTCGGCCGTGCACCTCCAACCCGCCGTCGCGATTTCGAGAGATCCGCAGCAGGCTCACGGCCGAGGGCTCACGCTCGGTGCGCACGGTCAGGGAGTGCTGCCACCACAGCCCTTCGATGCGGGCGAGCCTGCCCTCGTTCTCGATCGCCTTGCGGAGCTTCTGGTTAATCGTCTTGATCCCCGTCGAGCTGGTCTCGGCGTACCGCACGCAGGTCAGACCGAGCAGGTCGCTGGGCAGTTTCGCGCCGTTGGCATGGAGGATGAACGTCCGTCGCATGCCGAGCGCGCCACCGAACAGACCCGCCTCGAACACCACGTTGTCGCGCGGCGAAGCCTGGCCCGGCGCCTCGCCATGGGAGGTCCAATCATCCTGGGCGAAGACCAACGCGGCGAAGTCAACCTCGCGGGTCAGCTCGACGAGCCGCTCCAGCGCGGAGGTGCCGGGGTTGAACGTCGTGGTCCACGGCTCGACGTCGGCAACCTGCGCGAGGCCGCGGGTCAGCGACTCGAGCAGGTTCGCCTGCTGGCCAGACGAGCCGAGGAAGATCCGTGGCTTCATCGCATTCTCCTGACGAGGCGACGTGCGACATACGCCGTGGCAGGCATCCTAGTAGCGGACCAGAAGCCCATACTTGAGAAATCGCGTCGGATGTGTCCGGTTTTGTCAACGAAGCCGGCGGAGCGTCGTCAATTGTTTCTGCACCTCGACATCTTGATCGACTCCTTCTCGGGGACGATCTGGAGCTAGATGCCCGGATCCGCACCCTTCGGATCCTCGATGATGTCGCTGCCCTTGCCAGGCTGGTGCCCCGGGCACCGATCGACCTGAAGGAGTCGTCCCACCAAGATGAGGAAGTTTGCGGTCGCGCCGGTGAGGGTCAGACACGCAGGGACGGCGCAAGTGCCCCGGCGCGCCCGGTGAGGGCACGGCACGACGCAAGTAACCTCGGCCGATTTCGCGCGCTCGGCTCGCCGGGCCGGCCACCCTGCTGCTGTCTGCGCTTGGTCACCCCTGCGGCGCTCGCGCGTGGCTCGTCGCCCACTCGAGCGCGTAGTCGGCCACCTGCTCCCAGCCAGGCTCACCACCGGTGAAGTGTGAGCGGTCTGGGAACTCGTAGGTCTCCGTAGTCGCCTCGGAGTTGCGGTACTTCTTCGCGTTCGAGCGCTGAACCGAGGGCGGCATCAGGTGGTCCTTGCCGCCGGTGATGAACAGCAGCGGAGCACGGTCGTCCAGGTCGTAGTCGACCCAGGTCTCCTGATGGCCCGGCTTCCAGTTGGCTATCAGGCCGTAGGCCCACACCCAGTTGCCGGGTGCTGGGATGTGGAGGCGGTCGTAGGCCGCGTCGGACTCCTCCCGGCTGCACGTGTTGGCGAACGCATAGTGGAACTGCTCCTTGGTGAAGCCCACCGCGCGGTGCCGGTTGGCCGGGTTCTTGAGGATGGGGAACAACGACTTGATCTGGGACGGCGGGTTCACCCGCACGCCCTCGGGTGGCGCCGAGTCGATCACGACGGCGGCGGCGCCCAGCCCGCGGTTGATCAGGATTTGGGTGAGGGTTCCGCCGAAGGAGTGGCCCATCATGATTGGGGGCGTGTCCAAGCCCTCGACCACCTCGCTGAGATGGTCGACCGTTTCGGGGACGGACGCGTCGGCGATGATCTCGGGCTTTTCGCGCAGCGCCTCCACCTCGATCTCGAATCCCGGGTACGTCGGCACGATGACCTCGTGTCCCTTCGCCCGGTAGTACGGCACCCAATGTTCCCAGCTTCGGGCGGTCATCCAAAGCCCGTGGATCAGGACGATCGGCGGGGCCTTGGCCGTCTGCTCGCTCATGGCGCTCCTTCCGATGGGGGATGCAGCCAGCCATCGTCGGACGCTTCGAACCGAGGTGGCCAGAGCCGAAGGGATCAAGTCGCGGCCCGGCCCGGCCACGCGCTGCACCGTCTCCGTGTTCGCCCGTTTCGGCGAGCCGGCGTCCGTTTTGCCGCGCTCGCCATGGTCCTCCGCATGGAGAGTGAGCTTCCGGCCCCACACGGGATCACCCACTGACAGACGTCCGCCGTCCACACTCCCCTGCGCTCCCCACAACCCGCCCGATCCGGCTGCCGCTGGTCGAGGGAAGGGTCGGCCTCAGGCCGATCCCGAAGGGACGCGAAGCGCCCTTCCCGCGACCGAGGCAGCCGGCACGATGACCGGGTGGGACGCGCGCCGCCGATACCGCGGGCGTGCCGACGTGCGAGCCGGATTCCGGTCCGCAACCACGGGTAAAGGCAGTCAACCCCGCGCCGCGCCGTCACCGGTGTGCCTGCCACCAGTCCCCATCCAGTCCCCAAAAGGTTAAACAAGACCCATCTGTCTCCGAACGTCACCAACCATGAAGGTGCAGGTCAGACGCCATATCAACGAGGAGTCACAAGTGCTCAATCACGCGGGGGGAGTTCGCCATGTACTACGACATCTGAGTCGAACTCCGCGCTGACCTGACGAGTCCGCACGAGCCGCCAGCACCACGGCGGCTCGTGCGGACTCGTGGCTGTCGGGGCCGGCCGCGCGGCTCTCCAGCAGGAACGGAACGGCGACTACTTGTTCCGACCCACCACCCAGAGGCCGAGGACGGCGACCACGACGAGTGCGGCGATGACCGCGACGACCAGCACATCTACGTCGACCATGTGATCGGTCCCTCTCAGCGGGCGGAGGCGGCCTGAGCCGCAGCGGTCCCGGGCGCCGCGGCCAGCCCCGCCGCCCGTGTGGAGCTCCAGAGCAGCAGCCGTTCCCACGGTCCGGGAGAGGTCCGCTCGACGGAGACAGCCGTGCTCATGTCGCGGGAGGTTAGGAACCCGCCCCCCTAGACGCTGAGCTCGGAGACGCTCTTAACGAAGTTCTTGCACGTTCATGGTGCGTCGCTTGCCCTGCCGGTGAGGTCAGGCGCTCAGTCGGCGGTCTCGGCGGCGCGGGCGGCCGGTGCGGATGCCAGCGCGGTGACCGCGTCGGCAGACAACCCCAGCCCCTCCGCGACGGCCGCCTCAAAGCCGTCACCACCGAGGGCGGCCCGCAGTGCCTCCGCGGTGCGGGCGTGGGTGCCGGCGTCGGTGACCCACACCCCGACGCCGATCGACCGGCGGATCTTCTCCGCCGCCCCGAGGAGGAGGGCGCCGTGCCGGTCGTCCCCGTCCTGAGCGGCCACCGCCGCCAGCGCGTCGAGGGCGCGCGCCGAGATCTGCCGGTCGCCGGTGCCCGCCGCCGCGTAGGCCTGGCGGAAGGCCTCCCGTGCGCCGTCGAGATCACCCAGTCCCAGGCGCGCCCAGCCCAGGTTCACGGCGCCGTAGCTGAGCAGCATGTGCGGGTCAGGGGACGGGTTCAGCCGGACGCCCTCCTCGAGCAGCGGGACCGCCTCGCGGTACCGCCCCTCCACGACGAGGATGCGTCCGAGCGCGAACAGTGCGAAGGCGTACTCCCACTCCAGACCCCGCTCCCGCAGGACGGCGACCGCGGATCGCGCCAGCTGCTCCCCCGCGTCCGGATCACGCAGTGCGGTCATGACCCCCAGGAGAACGGAGTCCCGGGCGGCCCGCACCGGGTCCTCGAGGTGATCATGCAGCTCGCGGGCGGCCTGCAGCGCCGCCGTCGCTCGTGCGTAGTCGCCCTGACCGAACGCGAGGATGCCGCACACGAAGTGGGCCAGCGCCTGCCCGGCAGAGGTGAGTGACGGCCGGCTCAGGGCGGACTCCGCGAGGCGGATCCCCTCCTCGAACCGGGACAGCGCCCACCACAGCGGCCACAGACCCTCCGCCATCGCCGTCACCCGGTCTGGCTGGTCTCCGTCGAGGAACCAGCGCAGCGCCAGCCCCAGGTTCTCGGCGTCCGCGGCGAACCGGTACACAGTGTGCACCTCCGCGCGGCGGCTGAACCCGGCGAGGGACACGCTCGCCAGCCGCTCGAAGAACTCCGCGTGCATCTGGAGGACGTGGTCCGCCTCGCCGGAGGCCGACAGCCGGTCGCGAGCGAACTCCCTCACCGTCTCCAGCATGGTGAAGTGCGGATCGCCGTCCACGGTTCCACTGGCGCGGATGAGGCTCTTGTCCACCAGCGAGCCGAGCCCGTCGAGTACATCGCCGAGCGCGCCGTCGTCGCCGCACACCGCCTCGGCGGCGTCCAGGAAGAAGCCGCCGGCGAAGGTGCCGAGCCGGGCGAAGAGGACCCGCTCGCGCTCGTCCAGCAGGTCGTAGCTCCACTGCATCGTGGCGCTCAGCGTCCGCTGGCGGGCCGCCGCGTCCCGCGGGCCGCCGGTCAGCAGCGCCAGCCGCCGGTCGAGGCGCTGGAGGATCACGTCGGGGTCCAGCACGCTCACCCGGGCGGCGGCGAGCTCGATCGCGAGCGGGAGCCCGTCCAGCCGACGCGCGATCTCCCCGATGGTCCGCAGTTGGTGCGCATCGACGACGAGGTCAGGACCAGCTGCCCGGGCCCGGTCGACGAAGAGCGCCACGGCGTCGGATCCTGCGAGCTCCCCAGCGCTCAGGCCCTCGCCGACCGGCAGCGGCGGGACGGGGTAGACCCGTTCGCCGGTCAGGTGCAGGACCTCGCGGCTCGTCGCCAGCACCCGCAACTGCCCCGCCTCGGCCAGCCACCTGCCCACCAGCGGAGCGGCGTCGACGACCTGCTCGAGGTTGTCCAGCACCAGCAGCATCCGCCGCGACCGCAGGAGGTCCGCGACCGCGTCCGCCGGCGCCCGACCGAACGTCTCGGGCAACCCCAGGGCCGACGCGACCTGGCCGGGCACGGCCTCCGGCGAGCGGACGGAGGCCAGCATCACCGCCACCACACCGTCGGGGAACTCGGTCCGGACGTCCTCCGCGGCGGCCATCGCCAGACGGGTCTTCCCGATGCCTCCCGGGCCGACCAGTGTGACCAGCCGGCTGCTGCCCGTCGTCAGCAGGCCGTGGAGCTCGGCGAGCTCGGTGGCGCGCCCGACGAGCCGGTTCGGCGGGGTCGGCAGCTGCCATGTCCGGGGTGCGGCGGCCGGCGGCGCTTCCGGCGGACCGAATCGCTCGCTGAGGAGTACGGCCAGATCCTCCACGACCAGGCCGGCCAGCTCCTCGGCGCTGCCGAACCGGCGGTAGGAGAAGCCGTCCGAGGAGATCCGTTCCAACATCGCCGCCAGCCGCGGATCGCGGTTCCGCGCCGGCGTCTTGACGTAGATCAGCTTCGGCTTGTCGGCGGCGGCGAGGTACTCGTCCTCCAGGCCCGAGACCGTCTCCCCCGGCGCGATCCAGCCGTACTGGTCGCCGTAGATCCCCAGGAAGACGTGGCTCTGCCGCAGGTACGCCAGGTACAGCGCCTTCGGTGGGTGTGGGCGGGCTCCGAGCTCGAACAGCACGGCAGTCAGGTGCAGGCTGTCGATCGCCCTGCGCACGGCCACCCGCTCCGCCGCGAGCTCCTTCATGGTGGAGCTCACGAAGACCCGCACCCGCTGATCCGGGGTCTGGATGGTGGTCACCGGCGGCTGCTGCGACGCCACGGCGCCATCATGGCGGGAATCCCGCCCCGCAGGGCGCGCCCGTCACCCTGCCGTCCGAGTTCTACCGCCCGGCCGCGCACTCCAGGGTGAGCCTCCGATGGACGGGGGCGCAGGCCGGTCGGGCCGGACCCGGCTGAGCGGTCGGCTGCGCGAGGAGGCCTCGATGGCCGCGGTGCCGCTCCGGACTCTCCTCGACGTGCGTTCTCGTCGAGTTCTCCGAGCAGTTGACGAGGACCGGCCAACCGCTGTCGGCGACAGCAGCCGCGGCGGACGCCCACGCCGTTCCGCCGGCCGCGACGGTCCTGATGTGATCCGGC
Source organism: Geodermatophilus sp. CPCC 205506 (assembly GCF_051383635.1). Classification (NCBI taxonomy): domain Bacteria; kingdom Bacillati; phylum Actinomycetota; class Actinomycetes; order Geodermatophilales; family Geodermatophilaceae; genus Geodermatophilus; species Geodermatophilus sp. CPCC 205506. The sequence continues at coordinate 17,073 of NZ_JALPKP010000005.1, forward strand.
AATGCGCCAGGGTCGTCGCCCTTGAGCAGGTAACCGGCGACTCCCAGGGCCCGGGCCTCAGCCGCCGTCGCCGGCGTGAGACCCCCGGTGAGAATGACGACACGCACCTCCGGGTGGACGACGGCCAGCTCCCGCGTCGCTTCCAACCCGTCGGCGACCGGCATCCTCAGGTCCATCAGCACCACGTCCGGCCGGGTGCGGTCGACGGCCTCGGCCACCTGGCCGCCGTCGGAGCACTGCGCGACGACCTCGAGGTCGTCGGTGGCGGCGATCAGTCCGGCGAGAGCGTCTCGGATGAGCTGGTGGTCGTCGGCGATGAGGACCCTGATCGACATCGTTCTCCCTCGGCTCGGCTTCCCCGCCGCTGTCGTCGCTCTCAGCGGAGGTCCACCGAGCCTGAGCCACGGGAGACGGGCCGGTCAGCCCTGACCCTGGGTACCCGGGACCCCCGATCCGGGGGTCCGCGAAGGAGAGGGACAGGGCCGCTGCGACCTGCGGGTGATCGCGGCAGCCGCGGGGTCTAGCGGGTCGCCAGTACGGCGCGCAGGGCCTCGAGGGCGTTCGGGTTGATCGCGTACCAGACGTTGCGGCCGCGCTTCTCGCTGACCGCCAGCCCGCTGGCCACGATCTTCCCGAGGTGCACGGACACGGTGCCCTGGCTGCGACCGGACGGCTCGACCAGGTCGCAGGCGCAGATCGCGCCGTCGTCAGCGTTGGCGAGCAGGCTCACCAGCCGCAGCCGCACAGGGTCGGCCAGGACCGCGAACTGCCCGGCCAGGGTCTCGGCGTCGTCCTCGGTGAGCACCTCGGCGGTCAGCGGCGCGCAGCAGGCGACCACCTCGGGCGCCTGGAGCACCGGCAGCTCGCGCAGGGTCATCGGGGTCTCTCCTCGTCGTCGCCGGCCCAGCTCGGGCAGTCCCATTGACAACCGTCAATATATCGGTCACTGTCAATACGACAGTACCGCGCTCCCCCGAGATGACCGGGAGGTCACCCCATGTCCCGCATCCAGCTCGCTCTCGACGTCGACGACCTCGAGGCCGCCGTCAGCTTCTACAGCCGGCTGTTCGGAGCCGAGCCGGCCAAGCGCAAGCCCGGGTACGCGAACTTCGCGATCGACGAGCCGCCGCTCAAGCTGGTGCTGCTGGAGAACCCCGGCCGGGGCGGGTCCCTCAACCACCTCGGCGTCGAGGTCGAGTCCACCGCAGCCGTGCACGCCGAGATCGCCCGGCTGACCGGCGCGGGGCTGATCGCCGACGAGGAGATGGGCACCACCTGCTGCTACGCCACCCAGGACAAGGCGTGGCTGACCGGCCCCGGCGGAGAGCGCTGGGAGGTCTACACGGTGCTCGCCGACAGCGACACCCTCGGCACCAGTCCGCAGACCCTCATCGACGCCGGGCAGGTCCCCACCGGCGGCACCTGCTGCGGAACCGCGTAGGGCGGGCCGACAGAGACGACGGCTGGCGTCCCCGGGGCACCGGGAAGCGCAGGTGGAGCACCCCGTCGCCCTGGATGACCACCTCGGGATCCGCGAGCAGCAGGTGGCCGTCAGGGAGCGTTCCGAAGTACGGCTTCCCCCGCCCGAAGACCACCGGCACGATGTCGATCGCCACGTGGTCGATGAGTCCCAGCGCCAGCGCCTGCCCGCCGACCTCACCCGCGCCGACACCGATCTCCCCCTCGCCGGCCAGCTCCTGAGCTCGCGCGATCCCCTCCTCCACCGACGTGGCGAAGTGGTAGGGCGCCTCGGGATGCCAGCCCGTCGGCCGCGGTCGGTGCGAGACGACCACGACGTGGGAGCTCGCCGGCGGGTGACCCTCCCAGCCGTCGGTCAGGTCGAACTGGTGCCGCCCGATGACCAGCACCTCCTGGCGCGACCACATGCCGCGCACGTAGTCGGCCGAGGCCGCCGACACCCGGAACGGCGCACCGTGGACATCGGGATGGTCCTCGTCGACGAGGGGGTGGTCGCCGCTGAAGTACCAGTCGTGGAGCAGCCCCACGTCGTCGCGCTCATCGGCGATGAAGCCGTCCAGCGAGGCCACTGCGTGCAGGTACGTCGTCCCCATGCCCACTCCTCCCGCCGACGTGGATCCTCACCGGGCGCGCTCGGGACCTGCTCCTGCCAGCCACGCCAGCAGGCGGCCCCGTGACCAGCAGCGGCCGACGGCCTCGGCGTGCAGGGTCGACTCCCCGAGCACCGCCAGGCCGATGATGCTGTGGCCCGAGGCGCGGCGGTCGCCGAGTGTCGGCATCGCCGGCGCGACCCCGACCCCCTCCGCCGACACCCACGCCACCGCCCGGCCGACCGACGCCTCGTCGAGACGGTGCAGGAAGCGCCAGCGGCTCTCGAGCGGCAGGCGCGACAGCGCCCACGTCGTGGTCACGATCGGCAGGGCGCCGGCGGGCACGCGGGCGACGGCGTCGGGCAGCACATCGACGGCGTCACCTCGCAGCAGCAGCGGAGGGGCCGTCGCCGCCAACGCCATCTCCGCGTCGAGCCGCGCGAGTCCCTCCGGCTGATCCGGGGGCAGGCAGGCGCGCAACCACCGGGCGTCCTCCGCGTCGGTCACGTCGACCGGATCGGGGCCGACGCCGACCCGGGCGACGACCTCGGGCACCGCCCTCGTCGGAACGCCCCGGCCGCCCACGATCGACGACGACAGCTGCACGGGAGACGACGGGTCGCCCAGCGACTGTCCGTTGCCGTACGTGATGCCCACGCGGTCGACGCAGAGGTTGAGCCCGGCCGAACCACCCACGTCGATCAGTCCGACCGCGGTCGCGCCCACCCGAGCCGCCGCCTCGGCGATCGCCGGGTACAGCACGGCGCAGCGTCCGGTCTCGAGGGTCTGCGGCTGCCGGCGCACGGCGATGGCCACGACCGCGTCGGTCATGCGCAGCAGCGTGTCGATCGCCGCGCCGGCGGCGGCGTCGCCGTCCGCAGCGGCGCAGGCCGCGGCGAGCGCCGGGGCACGGCCGGCGAGGGCCAGGTCCTGCAGCGCGGCGAGGATGACCGTGGGATTCCGCCTGCGCGCCGGTGCGGCCTCGATGGCCCGCAGCGCCTCCTCGGACTCACTCAGGGCGACGGCGACGCGCTCGTACAGCGGCGAGGTCCCGGCGGCGTCGACCTCACCGAAGTGCCGGTACACCTGGGCGAGGGTGCGGTTCTCAGCCACACGTCCGCCGATTCCTGCGGTCGGCCCTGGCCATCCCGGCGATCGTAGGCCGGGCGGTGCGCTCACGTGCCGGTGTCGCCGAGCCAGTGGGCCAGCCGGCCGCTGCGATGGACGGCGAGGATGCGCCGCTCGGTGTCGTGGCGCTCGGCGGGCCGGGTGAAGACCAGCAGGACGTCGCCGGTGCGCAGCCGGGTGGTCGGGGCGACCGCGGAGGTGGTCCCGTCGCGCGCGAGCAGACCCGGCGTCGCCCCGTCGGGGAGGCGCAGCTCGTTCATGTAGACGCCGTGCAGGCGGGAGCCGGGCAGGACCCGGACCTGCAGGAGGTCGGTGCCGAGCTCGTGCAGGGACGACGTGCCGACGTCCATGTCCAGCGGCACGCGGCGGGTCCTGTCGCGCTCCGGCGAGCCGCCGGGCACGAGACGGCGAGGGATCCCGCGGGCCAGGCGCGGCGAGGAGTAGACCGCGATCGGGCCCAGGACGGCGAGGACGAGGACGTAGCCGGCGGCGAACGAGCCGAGCCGGGCGTCGAGCCCGGCGGCCAGCGCCAGCGAGGCGAGGACCAGCGAGAACTCGCCGCGGGTCAGGACGGTGAGGCCGATGTTCGCCGCCCCCACCCGGCCGAGCCGGTGCAGCCGGGCGGCGACGATGCCGGCCACGACCGCCAGCACGACCGTCGTCCCGGCGGCGACGAGGATCTGCGGGAGCACCGCCAGGACGTCGCCGAGGTCGATGGTCAGGCCGAAGTGGAAGAAGAAGATCGCGCCGAACCCGTCGCGCAGCGGGTGGGTCAGCTGCCGCAGCCGGCGGGCGGTCGGGGTGGAGGCCAGGATCAGGCCGATCATGAACGCGCCGATGGCGTCGGAGACGCCCAGGTGCTCGCCCGCGCCGGCGGTGCTGATCGCCAGCCCCAGTGCGAGGACGACGACGATCTCCTCGTCCCTGGTGCGCATCAGCGCGCTGACCCACCGCGTTCCGAACCGCGCCACCACGGACAGCACCAGCAGGAACGCGAAGGCGACCCCCACGCCCACGACGGCGTCGAGCACGCCGGAGGCGCCGCCGAGCACCGGCTGCAGCAGGGCCAGGTAGAGGGCGAGGAAGAGGTCCTCGATGACGACGATCCCGAGGATGACGCGGGTCTCCGGGTTGCCGAGCCGCCGGGTCTCCACCAGCAGCTTGGTCACGATCGCCGACGACGAGATGCCGACGATGCCGGCCACCACGAACGCCTCCGCCGTGCCCCAGCCCAGCGCGAAGCCCAGCGCCAGCCCGCCTCCGATGTTCAGGCAGAGGTAGACCGCGGCCGCCACCGCCAGCCGCCGCCCGCCGGAGGTGAGCTGGGCGAGGGAGAACTCCAGGCCCAGGTAGAAGAGGAACACCAGGCCGAGGCGGGCGACGAGCTCCAGGTCTGCCGGGTCGCCGACCAGGACGAAGCCGGGCGTGTGCGGGCCCAGCAGCACGCCGGCGAGCATGAACAGCGGGATGGTCGGCAGCCCGATGGGCACGCCGGCCCGGGCGATCAGACCGCAGACCAGGAAGGCGCCGCCGAGTGCGAGGAGTGCCTCAGCGACGTGGTGCACCCGGCCTCCTCGTGGACGTCCTCCTCCACCCGCCGACGCCACCTGCCGATCGCCGGCCCGCACGATCCTCACCGGCCGAGCGGCTGGGGCGGAATCCGTGGCAGCACCCATCTCCGGCCCGGCCGTGGCACGGGCATGGGTGCTGAACCCCATCTTCGCCGCCGGTGCTTGGCCGGCGGCCTCCCGTGCCCGAGGCTCGACGTCGTCGGACACACCAGCAGGGGGGCGGATGGCGCAGGAGGCACGGCTGAGGGCAGGGCGCGGGTTGCCGCTCTTCTGGCGCGTCTGCCTGGTCAACGGCGCCGTCTTCGCGGTCGGCACCGCAGTGCTGGCGGCCTCCCCGGCCACCGTCTCGACGCCGGTGCTGGCCCGCGAGGCCCTGGTGCTCGCCGTCGGTCTGAGCGCGATGCTGCTTGCCAACGGGCTGCTGCTGCGCACCACGCTGGGACCGCTGGACCGGCTGCGGCTCCTCATGGAGGACGTCGACCTGCTGCGCCCCGGCCAGCGCCTCCCGGAGCAGGGCAGCGGACCGGCCTCCGACCTCATCCGCAGCTTCAACGCCATGCTCGACCGGCTCGAGGCCGAGCGCGCCGCCGCCAGCGGACAGGCCCTCGCCGCTCAGGAGGCCGAGCGCCGGCGGGTGGCCCAGGAGCTGCACGACGAGGTGGGGCAGAGCCTGACCGCGGTCCTGCTGGGCCTGCGCCAGGTCGCCGACCGCGCGCCCGCGGAGCTGCAGCAGGAGGTGCAGCTCGTTCAGGAGTCCGCACGGGCCAGCCTCGACGAGGTGCGGCAGGTGGTCCGGCGGCTGCGCCCGGGCGTGCTCGACGACCTGGGACTGGTCAGCGCCCTGACCTCGCTGGTGACCGAGTACGCCCGGCTCACCGGCGTCGAGGTGTGCCGCCGGTTCTCCCCGGACCTGCCCCCGTTGGGTCCCGAGGCCGAGCTCGTCGTCTACCGGGTGGCGCAGGAGGCGCTGACCAACGTCGCCCGGCACGCCGCCGCCCGGCGGGTCCGGGTCGACCTGTCCCCCACCTTCGCCGCCGGCGACGCGGTGCAACTGCGCGTCGTCGACGACGGCCGTGGTCTCGGGGACAGCCGCGAGGGAGCCGCGATGCGCGGCATGCGGGAGCGGGCGATGCTCGTCGCCGCCACGCTCACCCTCGGCGCGCACGAGGAGGGCGGCACCGAGCTGCGGCTGCTGGTCCCGGTGCCCGGGCCGGGGGGCGGCCGGTGAACCGCCCGCCGGTCACCCGGATCCTGCTCGCCGACGACCACGCCCTCGTCCGCCGCGGCGTCCGCCTGATCCTGGACAGCGAGCCGGACCTGGCCGTCGTCGCCGAGGCCGGCGACGGTGCGGAGGCATTGGCGCTGGCCCGCGTGCACGCCATCGACCTCGCCGTCCTCGACGTCGCGATGCCCCGCCTCACCGGCCTGCAGGCCGCCCGCGAGCTGTCCCGCCGATCGCCGGACACGCGCATCCTGCTGTTGTCGATGTACGACAACGACCAGTACTTCTTCGAGGCGCTCCGCGCGGGCGCGTCGGGCTACGTGCTCAAGTCGGTCGCCGACCGCGACCTCGTCGAGGCCTGCCGGGCCGTCATGCGGGAGGAGCCGTTCATCCACCCGGATGCCCTGACCGCGCTCATGCGCGAGTACCTGCAGCGCGCCGGCCGCGGCGAACGCCTGCCCGGCAGCGTCCTGTCGGCACGCGAGGAGGAGGTCGTCAAGCTGATCGCCGAGGGCTGCTCCTCGCAGGAGATCGCCGACCTGCTGGTGATCAGCGTCAAGACCGTCGAGCGGCACCGGGCCAACGTCCTCGCCAAGCTCGAGATGCGCGACCGCACCCAGCTCACCCGCTACGCGATCCGCACCGGCCTGATCGAACCCTGAACCCCAGCCCGGGTGACGACCGCCCCGCCGTCCTGTCGGTGCCTACGGCGAGAATCCGGGGATGGCTGCCTTCTTCCTCCCGCGGGCGAGCGACGACGAGCAGGCGGAGCGGCTGTACGACGCCCTCGCCGAGTTCGCCGGGTGCGAGCCGGCTCCCGTCGGCCGGCGCGTCCACTCGATCGCCTTCACCCACGAGGGGGCCCAGTGGCTCGCCGAGGTCGGGGAGGAACTGAGCGGACGGCGGACGACCGAGCAGCTCCGCCGCGGCGAGCTGATCGAGCGCACCGAGCACCTGTCGTCGTCCTCACGGGTGCTCGCCGTCTACCCCGGCACGCCGTTCGTGGTCGTCACCGACGCCCAGCCGATCACCGGCGCGCCGTCGGAGTGGGCCAACCCGTTCACCGCCCAGCCGGACCGCGTGACCTGGTTCGACGCGACGTGAGGCAGACCGTCGCCCACGCACCGCGGCCCCGATCGAGGGCCGCGGTGCGACCGGCGGTCAGCAGCAACGGCTGACCGGCGTGCGCTCCAGTGCGTCGGCCCGCCGGCGCTCGAACTCCCGCCGGCTGATCGGCTCGTGCCCGTGCTCGGCGCAGTGCCGCAGGTAGTCGTCCCAGCGCGCCTCGCCGCTCCACTCGCGCAGGTACCAGCGCACCCCCCGCCAGGCCCGGACGGCGGCCTCGCGCCCCTGTCCGCTCACCATGCCCTCCGTTCGCTCCCGCGGGGCGCTCCGCTCCTCGCTCGTTCCTCGCTGCGATGCTCACGCCCCTGTCCGCTCACGTCGCGCTCCCGGCGGACGGCCGCCCCGCACCGACCAGCCGCTCGTGCTCGGCGATGGCCCGCTTCTCCTCCGCGGTCGGGAACAGCCCCGCCGGCTCGACGATCTCCGACGGCACGGCCGGCTCCTCGGTGGTCGGCACCGGCCCGCCCGCCCCGATCGCCCGCGCGATGACGACGGCCGCGTTGATGACGACGACGAGGACGAGGACGGCGAACACCGCCTGCAGCACGCCGTTGAGCGTGGAGTTGAAGATGATCTGGTCCATCTGCCCGGGCTCCTGCGCGGGGGCCAGCAGCTCCCCCGCCGCCTGCGCGTCGGCGTACCGCTGCCGCTGGGCGAAGTAGCCGACGGCCGGGTCGGAGGAGAACACCTTCTGGTAGCTCGCCGTCATCGTGACCACGAGGTCCCAGACCAGCGGGATGCCGGACACCCAGGCGTACTTCAGCTTGCCGTGCTTGATCAGCAGCACCGTGACCAGCGTCAGGGCGATGGCCGCCAGCAGCTGGTTGGCGATGCCGAACAGCGGGAACAGCTGGTTCACGCCGCCGAGGGGGTCGGTCACGCCCACGTACAGGATGTAGCCCCACAGGCTCACGGTGACCGCGCTGGCGATGATGTTGCCGGGCCGCCAGGACAGGTCACCGAACTTCTTCCAGACGTTGCCGATCGTGTCCTGCAGCATGAACCGGCCCACCCGGGTGCCGGCGTCGACGGCGGTCAGGATGAACAGCGCCTCGAACATGATCGCGAAGTGGTACCAGAACGCGGCCATCCCGGCGCCGAAGGCGTCGGAGAGGATGTTCGCGATGCCGACGGCCAGCGTGGGCGCGCCGCCGGTCCGGGAGACCAGGCTCGGCTCCTGCACCGCCGCCGACGCCGCGGCGAGGTCCTGCGCCGTCGTGTCGAAGCCCAGCCCGTTGACGTAGGCCGCGGCCGTTTCCGCCGTCCCGCCGGTGGCCCCGGCCGGGCTGTTCATCGCGAAGTACAGCCCCTGGTCGATGACACAGGCCGCGATCAGCGCGCTGATCGCGACGAAGGACTCCATGAGCATGCCGCCGTAGCCGATGAGGCGGACCTGGCTCTCCTTGGCCACCATCTTCGGCGTCGTCCCGGACGAGATCAGGGCGTGGAAGCCCGAGAGCGCGCCGCAGGCGATCGTGATGAACACGAACGGGAACAGCGACCCGGCGAAGACGGGGCCGGTGCCCTCGCGGGCGAAGTCCGTCACCGCGTCGGCCTGCAGGACCGGGCGGGCCAGCAGCAGCCCGAAGGCGAGCAGGACGATCACGCCGACCTTCATGAACGTCGACAGGTAGTCGCGCGGGGTGAGCAGCAGCCACACCGGCAGCACCGAGGCGACGAACCCGTAGATCACCAGCGCGAGGACCAGCCACTCCTTGGAGAGGGTCAGCGCCTCGCCCAGGCCGGTGTCGTCGACCCAGCCGCCGCCGACGACGGCCAGCAGCAGCAGGACGACGCCGATCGCGGTGGCCTCGAGCACGCGGCCGGGCCGGAGGGTGCGCAGGTACACGCCCATGAACAGTGCGATCGGGATGGTCAGCGCGATGGAGAAGACACCCCACGGCGACTCGGCCAGCGCGTTGACCACGATGAGCGCCAGCACCGCCAGGATGATGATCATGATGGCGAAGACCGCGATGAGCGCGGCGATGCCACCGACGATCCCGATCTCCTCGCGGACCATCTGCCCCAGGCTCTTGCCGTTGCGGCGCATCGAGAAGAACAGGACGGTCATGTCCTGCACCGCGCCGGCGAAGATGACGCCGACGATGATCCAGATGGTCCCGGGCAGGTAGCCCATCTGGGCGGCGAGCACGGGGCCGACCAGGGGGCCGGCGCCGGCGATCGCGGCGAAGTGGTGCCCGAACAGCACCCGCCGGTCGGTGACGTCGAAGTCGATGCCGTTGTGCAGGCGCTCGGCCGGTGTGGCCCGGCGGTCGTCGACCTGCAGCACCCGCCGCGCGATGAACCGCGCGTAGAAGCGGTAGCCGATGGCGTAGGAGGCGAGCGCCGCGAAGAGGATCCACAGCGCCGAGACCGTCTCCCCGCGGGCGATGGCCAGCACGGTCCACGCGACGGCGCCGACCACCGCCACCGCGCCCCAGATCAGCACACTGCGCACGGACGGACGGCGGGCACCCCCGCCGGGGGGCTGCCCGCCGCTGGTGGCGTCCGTCCTGACGGTCGTGGACATGAGCGCCCTCCCTGCAGGTCAGGGCAGCGCCCGGCCGACGCCGCCCGCGTCAGGGACGAGCATGCAAGCAGCCGGCCTGGCACACCAGTGGAGCGAGGCCGGACCGTTACCCGTCAGGTCTCCGGAGCCGTCCTCACGCGTAGCCCCAGACCTCCTGGGCCACCTCGACCACCAGCCGCAGCTTGGCGATCTGGTCGTCCCGGGTGAGCGCGTTGCCCTCGACCGTCGAGGAGAACCCGCACTGCGGGGAGATCGCCAGCTGGTCGAGCGGAACGAACTCCGCCGCCTGGTCGATCCGCCGCTTGAGCTGGTCCTTGTCCTCGAGCTCGGGCCGCTTGCTGGTGACCAGGCCCAGGACCACCCGCTTGCCGGGCGGGACGAAGCGCAGCGGCTCGAACCCGCCGGAGCGGGCGTCGTCGTACTCGAGGAAGAAGCCGTCGACCTCGAGGCCCCCGAACAGCGCCTCGGCGACGAAGTCGTAGCCCCCCTCGGCCACCCACGAGGAGCGGAAGTTGCCGCGGCACATGTGGGTGGTGACCGTCAGCCCCTCGGGGCGGCCGGTCAGCGCCGCGTTGATCTGGCGGATGTAGCGCTCGTGCTGGTGCTCGGCGTCCCGGCCCTGCTCGGCCAGCTCGGCGCGCTGCGCCGGGTCGTTGAGGTAGGCGAGGCTGGTGTCGTCGAGCTGCAGGTAGGTGCAGCCCTGCGCGGCGATGCCCTGCACCTGCTGGCGGTAGGCCGCCGACAGTGCGTCCCAGAAGGCGTCCTCGTCCGCGTACACCGACGGGTCGATCGCCGCCGCGCCGCCGCGGTAGTGGACCATCGACGGCGAGGGGATGGTCAGCTTCGGCGTCTGCCCCTCGGTCACCTGGCTCTGCAGGTAGCCGAAGTCCTTGCCGAAGATCGGCTCGTCGATCGACAGCGGGCCGTCGACGTGCAGGCCCGCCGGCACCCAGTCGAGGTCCCCGTTCGCGTTGTGGAAGTGGACGGGCCGGCCCTCGCCCTCCACCTTGGTGATCCCGGTGATCGAGTAGATGAAGTCCATGTGCCAGGTGGCGCGGCGGAACTCGCCGTCGGTGGCGGTGCGCAGTCCGACGTCCCGCTGGAGCCGGACGGCGTCGGCGACGGCCTCGTCCTCCACGGCCCGCAGCTCAGCGGCGTCGATCTCGCCGGCGGCGAAGCGGGACCGGGCCTCGAGCAGGACCGGCGGGCGGAGGAGGCTGCCGACGTGGTCGGCGCGGAACGGCGGGCCGGAGGTATCGGTCATGGCCGCAAGCTTGGTGGACTCCGCCCGTGGGCGCAGCACCCTCCGGTCAGGGGATGTGGATCAGGAACTCCTGCGGCCGGGTGGGGACGAACCGGCCGACCAGCCACTCGGCGGCGGCGTAGACGGCCAGCCCGGGCGCGATGACCACCGCCGGGGGGACGACGAGCGGCGCGGCCAGCACCGTGATCGCGAGGACGCCGGGCGCGCTGACCAGCCACCCCTCGCGGCGCCGCGGGACGGTCAGCGCACCCCACCGCACCCCGGCCCACATGAGCCACCGCCGGAGGACCGGCACCCCGCTCTCCCGCATCACCCGCCGGAAGATGCCGTCGGCCTGGCGGGCGGTCACCACACCGGACTCGACGCCCTCGTCGACCAGCCAGTCGTGCAGGACCACCGCCAGCGTGTAGGTGCCGTAGCGCGGGATCAGCCAGGCGACCAGGCGAGGCACCGAGGCGAAGTCGGTGCGGAACCCGGCCGGGACGACGAACCGGTCGCGGTTCCCCCGGTAGACCAGCGCGTCGACGATCGCCCACGTCGTCGCATCGATCCGGCGGACGGTGAGATCGGTCGACTCGAACGGCATCCCCGGATGCTGTCACCAGCCGGTGACCGTCGTCGGCTCGGCGGCGACCGGGGGCTCCGCGCTTTGATCAGCAGTCGCGTCGAGCCCGTCGACCTTTGGACATCTGGCGATGGTGCAGCGGACACGGACGCCGCAAGACTCGTCCACGTACGACGCGGCCACCGAACGAGCCGCACGCTCTCGTGCGTCCCGAAGGGATCCCATCACCATGTCGAAGGTTCGCACCACGGCAGCGCGCCGGCGGAACGGTCGAGGCCTCGGTCTCCCGCTCGCGGCAGCGTCCACCGCCCTGCTGACCGTCTTGACGGCCTGCGGAGGAGACGCGTCGTCCGACTCCGACGGCGAGGCCGGCAGCGGCGGCGGCGGCGGTCAGACCTCCGTGACGGAGAACGAGGACATCGCCGCGCTGGTCCCCGAGGAGGTCGCCGGCACCGGCACGCTCCGTGTCGCCTCCGAGGTCTACCCGCCCGCCGTCATCGTCCCGCCCAGCGGCGGGGACCCGACCGGCTGGGAGATCGCGATCGCCAAGGACGTCGCGACCCTCATGGGTCTCGAGGCGGAGATCACCATCGTCCCCTTCGACGGGCTCATCCCCAGCCTGCAGGCCAACCGCTTCGACGTCGCCATGGGTGAGATCGCCGTCCTCCCCGAGCGGACCGCGGTGCTCACCTTCGTGTCCGACCACGAGTCGGGCGACTCCTTCCTGGTGAACGCGGACAGCGACATCGAGGAGATCGCCGCACCGGAGGACCTCTGCGGTCACTCGGCCGCCGCGCTGCTCGGTTCCGTGGAACTGACGCGGATGCAGGAGTACGCCGCGAACTGCGCTGCCAACGGGCTGCCGGAGCTCTCCGTCGACTCGTACAAGGACCAGGCCGCCGTCAACCTCGCGCTCCAGGGCCAGAAGGTGGACATGAGCATCGGCTCCACGAGCCAGCTGGCCTACGTCGACCAGCAGGCGTCGGGCCAGTTCCGCCTGATCGACGCGCCGTTCATCGAGACCATCCCCACGGGCATCCCGATCGCCGACACCCCCTACGAGGCCGAGATGGCCGAGGCGGTGCGGGCAGCCGTCCAGGAGCTCATCGACTCCGGGCGCATGCAGGAGATCCTCGACGAGTTCAACGCCGGCAAGGGCAACGTGGAGACGGCCGAGGTCGTCACCTCGTGACGGCGGGACGCAGGGCGACCCGCGCGCCGGGGACCGGCGTCCGATGACCGTCCTCGACCGGTTCAGCCTGGTCGGCAAGGTCGCCCTGGTGACGGGGGGCAACCGCGGGCTGGGCCTGGCCATCGCTCGTGCCCTGGGCGAGGCCGGCGCATCCGTCGCCGTGGCCGCCCGGGACCCGGATGCGGCGGCGGAGGCCACCGCGAAGCTCACCGCCGAGGGGATCTCCGCGCTGGCCGTGCGGCTGGACGTGACCCGCCCCGAGGAGATCTCGGTCGCCGTCGACCGGGTCGGTGACGAGCTCGGTCCGATCGACGTCCTCGTGAACAACGCTGGGGTCGGCACCATCCGGCCGTCGCTGGACAGCTCGGACGACGACCTCTGGGAGCGGACCTTCGCCACCAACGTGGACGGCGTCTGGCACACCTCGCGGATCGTGGCGAGCCGGATGCTCGAGCGTCGCACCGGGTCGATCGTCAACGTCGGCTCGGTCGGGGCGACCATGGTCCTGCGCCGGCCGCAGGCCGCCTACATGAGCTCGAAGGCGGCCGTGCACCAGCTGACGCGGGCCCTGGCCGTCGAGTGGGCCGAGCACGGCATCCGGGTGAACGCGGTGGCGCCCGGCCCCTTCTCGACCGACATGACCGAGCCGAACCAGCCGGAGTACCTCAACCAGCTCCCGCTGGGTCGGTACGGGTCCCCCGACGAGCTCGGGCCCGCCGTGGTGTTCCTCGCCAGCGAGGCCTCCAGCTACGTCACCGGCGTGGTCCTGACCGTCGACGGCGGCGTGGGCCTGTGACACCCGCCTCCCCGCGGGTGGTCGTCGTCGGCGGTCGCGGACGCGTCGGTCAGCGCATCGGCCGGCTGCTCCTGCAGGGGGGCCACCGGCCGCTGGGTGTCGTGCGGTCCGAGGCCGGCGTGCAGGAGCTGGCCCGGAGCGGCATCCCCGGCCACCTGCTCGACCTGGAGACCGCCGCCGTCGAGGAGGTCGTCTCGCTGCTCCGCGGCGCCGACGCCGTCGTCTTCTCCGCGGGGGCGGGCGACCCGGCGGACGTGGCCCGGACCGAGCGGGTCGACGGCGTGGGTGCCGCGATGTGCGCCGAGGCGGCCGAGCGGGCGGGCGTCCGCCGGTTCGTCATGGTGTCCGGCCAGGGGGTCGAGCTGCCCCGGCACGAGCGGCAGTCGTCGGCATCCCTGGCCCCGATCTCCGGCTACCTCGAGGTCAAGAGGGCCGCGGAGCTCGACCTGTGTCGCCGGGACCTCGACTGGACCGTGCTGCGGCCGGGCTGGCTGACCGACACCGACGGTGAGGGACGGGTGCGGCTGGCACGCTCGCTGCCCTTCGGGGAGGTCAGCCGCGACGACGTCGCCGCGGTCGTCGTCGCGCTGCTCGGGCTCCCGGCCTCGGCGGGCCGGGTCATCGAGATGGTGAGGGGCGACGACACCGTCGAGGACGCGCTGGGCGCGCTCCTCGCCGCCCCCTCGGGGTGACCGACCCGGGTCCCGTCGTTGACGGGGCCCGGGTCGGTTCCTTGCCTGGCTCCCGTGCCCTGGCTAGATTGGGGAGCTTCCAGTCAGCGAACGGTCGCTCGTCATCGGGTCGCCGGCACAACGAGTTGGACCTCCGAGACGGCGCGGATGACCCTTCAGGACAAGTTGGACGACCTCGCCGCTGAGGTGCGCCTGCCGATCCAGCTCACCGATCACCAGATGCGGTCGCTGGGCTTCACCCCGCACGGGGACCTCATCGACTCGATCCGCCAGCAGACGCTGCTGTCCAAGGTGACCCCGCCCGAGATCCGGAAGTACTTCGAGGGTCGCGGTGTCCTGCGGACCAAGGAACCCCTGTGGCTCCCCCCGGACCCGTCCAAGGGCGTGCTCGGCCGCACCGTCGTCCCCGTCCTGGTCGACAAGGTCCACTACGGCCTGCTCTGGATCCTCGACGACGAGCACCAGGTGCAGGGAGCGCTGCTCGACCGGGTGCGGGAGGTCGCCAAGGTCATCGGCGAGCAGGTCCGTGACCAGGAGACCGCCGAGAACGACCGCTTCGCCCTGACCCGCCAGCTCCTCCAGGGCAACGCCGAGCGCCGGAACATCGCCTGGACGGAGCTGGTGCGGGCCCGAGCGGTCGACAGCGACGACACGCTCACCGCCGTCGTGATCCGGGTGCGCTCAGCGGGCGGGGGCACCGACCGGGTGCCCCGGCACGTCTTGTCCTACACGCACGGATCCGGCCTCCCCCACTACGTCCTCCGCGCGGTGGAGGGGTCGGCGGCCGCGCTGCTCGTACCGGGTTCCCGGGGGGACCAGGCCCTCGACCGGATCGCGGAGCTGGGTCGCTCGATCGTCCAGGACGCGGTCGATCCGGACGCAACCGTGTACGTGGGGATCGGCGGCCAGGGCCACGCCGGCCCGTCGGCCTGGCTGTCGGCCTCCCAGGCGGCCCGCGCGGCCGACGCCGCCGAGCGGTTCCCCGAGCTGGAGCGGGTGGCGGCGTGGGACCGGCTGGGCAGCCTCCGGCTCCTGGTCTCCATCTCCGAGCCGGACCTGCGGGTGCTCATCGACCCCCGGATCATCACCCTGCACTGCGACCACCGCGAGCTCCTCGCGACCGTCGAGACGTACCTCGACACCGGCGGCGACATCACCTCCACCTGCAAGGCGCTGAACGTCCACCGTGGGACCGTGTACTACCGGCTGCGCCGGGTCGAGGAGCTCACCGGGCTGTCGATCCGGAGCGGAGCCGACCGCCTCACCATCCACACCGGCGCCAAGGCGGTGCGGCTGCTGGGCGAGGACCCCCTGGACGGTGGCCGGACGGGAGCCACCTCCCAGGGGCCGACGACGTCCCCCTCGGCCGACGAACCGCACCCTCCGTCCCCGCTCTGGTACTGACACCAGCCGCCCGCCGGGCGGCGGGCGGCCCGGTCAGAGGTCCTTGCAGAGCCGGCGAGCGTCGTAGACGGCACCCTGGATGCCCCGGTGCGCCACGGCGTCGCCGATGCGGAACAGCGCGAACGAGCCACCGAGGGCGTCCAGGGCCGGCTGGCGCTCGCCCTTGGCGAAGGCCCGCAGGTCCGTCTGGCCGCTGTTGGTCGACTTCAGCCGCAGGTCGTCGTAGACCTCGGTGACGGGCAGCGTCCCGTGCTCCACGACGAGGCGCTCGACGGTCCGCTCCTGGATCGCGCCGGTGAAGACGTTGCGCAGCTCGACCCGCAGGCTCGTCCCCTCCTTGCGCGCCGTGGACAGCTCGTGGTCCACGGTCAGGACGACGCCCTTGCCGTAGAGCGCCCGGAGGTAGTCGGGGGTGAGCAGGGGCACGACGTCCTGCAGAGGGGTCCGGTCCGGGGTCACGAGCTCGACGCGGGCGCCGAGCCCGGCGAGGTGCTCGGCGGCCAGGGCGGCCTGCTCGGTCCCGTGGTCGTCGTACACGAGCACCGACCCGTTCGTGGCCCGGCTGCTCCCCACGGCGTCCCAGGTCGACTCGGCGTACTCGTTGCCCTCGCTCAGCACGTCGGTGTTGGGCATGCCACCGGTGGCCACGATGACCACGGACGGGTCGAACTGCAGCACGTCGGCGGCGTCGGCGTAGGTGTTGAGGCGGACGGTCGCACCGGCGGCCCTCACCTGGGCGGCGAGCCAGTGGATGATCGCCGCCTTCTCCGAGTGCCGCGGGCTCCGGGACGCGAGCAACAGCTGCCCGCCGAGGACGTCCGCCGCCTCGAGCAGGGTGACCTCGTGCCCCCGCTCGGCGCAGACGCGGGCCGCCTCCAGGCCCGCCGGACCCCCGCCGACCACGACGACCCGCTCGACGCGCCCGCTGGTCCGCTGGATCAGCTGCGGGATGTACTGCTCCCGGCCCGTGGCCGGGTTGTGGACGCAGAAGGTGCCGTGCGGGGACAGACAGCTCAGCGCCCCGACACAGGGACGGATGTCGTCCTCCTTGCCGGCGAGCAGCTTGGTGACGATGTGGGGGTCGGCGATGTGGGCCCGGGTCATCCCGACCGCGTCGACGAACCCCTCGCGCAGCGCATGCCGCGCCGTCGCCAGGTCGGCGATCCGCCCGGCGTGGAAGACCGGCACGTCGACGACGGCGCGGATGGCGCCGGCCATCTCGAGGTGCCGGCCCTGCGCCCGCCCGAAGCCCGGGATGAGGTCGGCGAGCTCGTCCTCGCTGAAGCCGCTGCCGTAGAGGACGTCGATGAAGTCGACCAGCCCCGATTCCGACAGCGTCCGGGCGACCTCGATCGACCCGGCGAGCTGGACACCGCCGGTGACGCCCTCGTCCCCGGCGATCCGGATCCCCACGATGAAGTCGTCGCCGACCCGCCGTCGCACCTCACGCAGGACCTCGAAGGCGAACGTCAGCTTCCCGGAGGCGAGGGAGTACTCGTCGTCCCGGGTGTTGGTCCGCTCCGTCCAGAACTGGTCGATCAGGTGGCCGGCGGCGGCCATCACCTCGATCCCGTCCAGGCCGCCCTCCTGCGCCATGACCGCGGCGTCGCCGTACGCCCGGACCAGCCGCTCGAAGTCGAAGTCCTCCATCTCCTTCGGGAAGCTGCGGTGGGCACGCTCCCGGATGGGGGACGGCGACACGGTGGGCAGCCAGTCACCACGGACGTCCATCGACCGGCGCCCCAGGTGCGTGATCTGGACCATGATCGCGGCGCCGTGGCTGTGCACCCGCCGGGACACGTCCCGGTAGAAGTCGACGACCCGGGGGTCGAAGGCGTCGAAGTTGTCGAAGACGTTGGCCGAGTCGGGGGCGACGTTGCTCGAGCCGCCGATGATGGTGAGCCCGATCCCGCCCTTCGCCTTCTCCTCCTGGTACATCGCATAACGCTCGCCGGGCACGCCGTTCCCCTCGAGGTACCCGGAGGGGGCGTGGCCGGTGCTGAGGATCCGGTTCCGCAGCGTCAGGTGCTTGATCCGCAACGGCTCCAGGAGCGCGTCGTTCGACATGGATTCCATTCCCATCACAGGTGAGTAGATCGCGCCGGCGGTGCGTCCGGACGAGACGTCAGTGGATGCTCTTCAGGAAGGCGCGGGTGCGCGGGTGCTGGGGGTTGTCGATGACGTCCTCCGGGCGGCCCTGCTCCACGATGAGCCCGTCGGCCATGAAGACCACGGTGTCGGCGACGTTGCGGGCGAACCCGACCTCGTGGGTGACGACGACCATCGTCATGCCCTCGTTGGCCAGCGTCCGCATGCTCTCGAGGACCTCGCCGACGAGTTCGGGGTCGAGCGCGGAGGTCGGCTCGTCGAAGAGCATCACCGACGGGGACATCGCGAGGGCGCGGGCGATGGCCACCCGCTGCTTCTGCCCGCCGGACAGGTGCGCCGGGTAGGCGCTCTCCTTGTCCTCCAGCCCGACCGCGCCGAGGACCCGGCGGGCCGTCTCGAGGACCTCTCTCCGGTTGCGCCGCTGGACCCGGACGGGCGCCTCGCAGACGTTCTCGAGCACCGTCATGTGCGGGAACAGCCGGAAGTCCTGGAACACCATCCCGACCTGCGCCCGCTGGCGGGCCACCTCGCGGGGCCGGAGCTCGTGCAGCTTGTCCCCCCGCCGCCGGTAGCCCATCGGCTCCTCGTGCACGAGTACCGCTCCGCGGCTCGGGACCTCCAGGTGGTTGACGCACCGCAGGAGGGTGCTCTTCCCGGATCCGGACGGCCCGAGGATGCACATCACCTCGCCCTGGGTGACCTGCAGGTCGACGCCCTTGAGCACCTCGAGGGAGCCGAACCGCTTGTGCAGGTCGATGATCCGCACGACGACGTTCTGGGCGTCCTGGCCGACCACCGGCGCGCGCTTCTCGTTCGGTGCCAGGGTCATCGCTGAGCCTCCGCTGCTGGTAGAGCCGCCACCTGCTCGTCCGGCAGAGGGGGCGGTGCCTGCCGGGTGCGCCGCGGACGCGACGGCCGTCCTCCGCCCGCGCGGCGCCGGGCGTCGCCCCGCCCGTAGCGCTTCTCCAGCAGGTACTGGAAGAAGGTGAGGATGGTGGTGACGATCAGGTACCAGAGCGCCACCACGGTGAGCAGGGGGATCGTCTGGAAGTTCTGCGAGTAGATGAGCTGGGCCGAGTAGAGCAGTTCCGGTAGGGCCAGGACGCTGACCAGCGACGTGTACTTCAGCATGCCGATCGTCTGGTTGGCGGTGGGCGGGAGGAGGATCTTCACCGCCTGCGGGAAGACGATGCGACGGAAGGTCATCGACCCGGTCATGCCGAGGGCGTGGGCGGCCTCGGTCTGGCTGAAGTCCACCGCGAGGAGGGCACCGCGGATGATCTCGGCCATGTACGCGGCCTCGTTCAGACCCAGGCCGAGCACCGCCGCGACGTAGACGGAGACGAGGGCGTTGGTCTCACCGCTGACGAACTCGGGGCCGAACGGGATGCCCAGGCTCAGCTCCGGGTACAGCGCCGAGAGGTTGTACCAGAAGATCAGCTGGATCAGCAGCGGCGTCCCGCGGAAGAACCAGATGTAGGCGTTCGCCGTCTGGGACAGCACCTTGTTCGACGACATCCGGGCCACGGCCAGCGCGGTGCCGAGACCGACGCCGATGATCATGGCGAGCGCGGTCAGCCACAGGGTCCGCTGCAGACCCAGCAGGATCTGCTCGCTGAAGAAGAACTCGCCGACCACAGACCAGCCGAACCGTCGGTTGACGACGAGGGTGTGGACGAGCATCGCGAGGAGCACGGCCAGCACGGCGAGGGCCACCCACTGCAGGTACGGCCTGCGTCTGACGATCGCGGTGGGGTACGACCCTCGCGAGGGAGTGTCCGGACTGTCCATGGGAACCGCCTCTCGAGTGGAAGAGCCGACCGCGTCACCGTGTTCGGCCGGTCACGACCGGCCCCGCACCCTGCGTCCGCCCGCCGCCGAGCAGGGAGCCGGCTGCCGGCCCCGGTGATCAGGACTGCGGGCGACGCTGCCGCTCGGCGACCGGCACCTTCATCTGGACGCCGACGCTAGACGGCGCTCTCCTCGGCTTCCAATGTCCGGCTGTCGAAGCGTGGCGGGACTTTCCTGGGCACGTGTACATGGTTCGCCGGGACGGCGCGGCCCTAGCTTCGGGCCCGTGAGACGAGTGGAGAGCGCACCGGGCAACCAGGGAGTGGGAGCGATGACGCTGAACATCACCCTGCAGAGCGAGGGCCTCGCGGGACGGTTCGAGGAGGTGGCCGGGCACTCCCGACTGCGCCGGGTCGGCAACCAGGTCGTCATCGGCGGGACGGCGGCCCTCCAGCCGGACGGGACCCTCTACTGCCCGCACGACGGCTACGAGCAGACGCTCTTCATCCTGAACAGGTTCGACCGGCTCCTGAAGGAGGCCGGCGCCTGCCTCGAGGACACCGTCCGCATCCGGGCGTTCTTCGCCGGCCCGGAGGTCGTCACGGAGTTCGGGCGGGCCCACAAGCAGGTCTTCGACGACATCCGCCCGTGCGTCACCGGCGTCATGGTGGGCCTCTGGGAGCCCGGCATGATGCTCGAGCTGGAGCTCGACGCCATCGTCGCGTGACCCGGCCGGCGCGTCGCGGCCCGGCGCGGGGTGCTCAGACGCCGGTGATGTGCTCGGGGCGGATCGGCACCCGCCGCAGCGGCTTCCCGCAGGCGTCGCGCACCGCGGCGGCCACCGCCGGCCCGGAGGAGATCGTCGGCGGCTCCCCCACCCCCCGGACGCCGTAGGGCGCGTGCGGGTCGGCGTACTCGAGCACCTCCACCCGCATCGGCGGCATGTCGAGGATCGTCGGCAGCAGGTAGTCGGTGAACGACGGGTTCCGCACGTGGCCGTCGGTCACCACGATCTCCTCCATCAGCGCCAGCCCCATGCCCTGCGCCGACCCGCCGTGGATCTGGCCGACGACGGCGTCGGGGTTGATCGCCTTCCCGACGTCCTGCGCGGTGTCGAGGGCGACCACCTTCACCAGCCCCAGCTCGACGTCGACGTCCACCACGGCGCGGTGGGCGGAGAAGGCGAACTGCACGTGCGCGTCGCCCTGGCCGGTCTCCGGGTCGACGGCGTGGGTCGGCCGGTGCCGCCACTCGACGGTCTCCTCCACCGCGTCGTCCCCGAGCACGTCGACGAGGCCGGCGAGCACCTCGCCGGAGGGCCCGACGACCTTCTCGCCGTCCAGCCGGAGCCCGGCGAGTGGCCGGTCCAGCGCGACCGCGGCGCGCTGGAGCACCGCCGTCCGCACCGCCTCGCAGGCGGC
Organism: Geodermatophilus sp. CPCC 205506; assembly: GCF_051383635.1. Lineage (NCBI taxonomy): Bacteria > Bacillati > Actinomycetota > Actinomycetes > Geodermatophilales > Geodermatophilaceae > Geodermatophilus > Geodermatophilus sp. CPCC 205506. Next base: position 37,955 of record NZ_JALPKP010000005.1, read on the forward strand.
CTTGACCGCGCCGCCGGTCACGTAGGTCTGCCGGGACGCCGACGTGGAGCCGGCGGAGCCGACCGCGGTGTCGGCCGGCACGACGACCACCTGCTCCACGCCGAGCTCCGTCCGGCAGATCTGCTGCTGGACGGTGACCAGCCCCTGGCCCACCTCGGCGGCCGCGGTGTGCACGGTGGCCACCGCCTCCCCGCCGCTCACCTGCAGCCGCACCCGGGCGGTGGAGTAGTCGTCGAACCCCTCGGAGAAGCCGACGTTCTTGTAGGTGACGGCGTAGCCGATCCCACGCCGGACGCCCTCGCCGTGCGTGGTGTTGCCGACCGCCCCGGGCAGCGCGCGCAGGTCGGAGGTGTCCGCCGGCGGCGGCAGCGGCATGTCGGCCACCCGCTGGACCAGCTCGGCGACGGGCGCCGCGGAGTCGACGACCTGGCCGGTGATGGTCCGGTCGCCCTCCCGCATGCCGTTGAGCTGCCGGATCGCGACCCGGTCCAGCCCGACGGCGTCGGCGAGGGCGTCCATGAGCGCCTCGTGCGCGAAGGCCGCCTGCACGCAGCCGAACCCGCGCATCGCCCCGCACGGCGGGTTGTGGGTGAACACCCCGTAGGCGTCGACGGCCACCGACGGGAGGCGGTACGGCCCCAGCCCGAGCAGGCCGGCGTTGCCGACGACCGCCGCGGTCGAGGAGGCGTAGGCGCCGCCGTCGAGCAGCACGCGGGCCTTCGCGTAGACCAGGGTGCCGTCGCGCTCGGCGCCGAACTCGTAGGTCATCGTCGCCGGGTGCCGGTGCACGTGCCCGAAGAAGGACTCCTCGCGGCCGTAGCTCATCTTGACCGGGCGGCCGGTGCGCAGCGCCAGCAGGCAGGCGTGCACGTGCACCGAGAGGTCCTCCCGCCCGCCGAAGGCACCGCCGACCCCGGCGAGGGTGATCCGCACCTTCTCCGGCGGCAGTCCCAGCGCCAGGCACACCTGCCGCTGGTCCACGTGCAGCCACTGGGTGGCGACGAACAGGTCCACGCCGCCGTCCTCGGCCGGCACGGCCAGGCCGGACTCGGGGCCGAGGAACGCCTGGTCCTGCATGCCGACCTCGAAGTCGAGGGACACCACCACCGGCGCGGTCGGGTGCTGCTCACCCCGCCGCAGCCGCAGGTGCCGCACCAGGTTGCCGGTCGGGTGCACCTGCGGGGCGTCGTCGTCCAGGGCCCGGGCGGCGTCGGTGACGGCGGGCAGCACCTCGTAGTCGACGCGGATCCGCCGGGCCGCGCGGCGGGCGGTCTCGGGGTGGTCGGCGGCGACGAGCGCGACCGGTTCCCCCTCGTAGCGGACGACGTCGGCGGCGAGCACCGGCTGGTCGGCGTGCTCGAGGCCGAAGGCGTTCTCCCCGGGCACGTCGTCGGCGGTGAGGACGGCGGTCACCCCGGCGACGGCCAGCGCCTCGGAGACGTCGATCCGCCGGATGCGCGCGTGCGGGTGCGGGCTGCGCAGGGTGACGCCCCAGACCATGTCGTCGTGCCACAGGTCGCTGGCGTAGGCGAACTCGCCGGTGACCTTCAGCGTCCCGTCCGGGCGGAGCGGGCTGTCGCCGATCCGCCCGGCCGGCGGTGCCGTCGTCGTGGCGCGGGTGCCGGCCTCCGTGCTCACCGACGGGCCGGCGTGGCCACTCCGGCCCCTCACGGCAGCCTCGAGGCGGCGAGCCGGACGGCGTCGAGGATCTTCTCGTAGCCGGTGCAGCGGCACAGGTTGCCGGCCAGCGCCTCGCGGATCTCCGGGTCCGACGGCTGCGGCACCCGCGCCAGCAGGTCGTGCGCGGCCACCACCAGCCCTGGGGTGCAGAAGCCGCACTGCACCGCGCCGGTCTCGACGAAGGCCTCCTGCACCGGGTGCAACGCGCCGCCCTCGGCCAGGCCCTCGACGGTGGTCACCTCCCGGTCGATCGCCTGCCCGGCGGCGACCAGGCAGGCGCACACCGGCTCGCCGTCGAGGTAGACCGTGCACGACCCGCACTCGCCCTGCTCGCAGGCGTTCTTCGCGCCGGGCAGACCGAGCCGCTCGCGCAGGACGTAGAGCAGGCTCTCCCCCGGCCAGACGTCGTCGACGTCGTGCCGGGTGCCGTTGACCGTGGTGGTGACGCGCATCAGGCCGCCTCTCTCAACTCGTCCCAGGCCCAGCCGGCGGCGCGCTGGGCCATGACCGCCAGGGAGTGCCGACGGTAGGCCGCGGTCCCCCGGACGTCGTCGATCGGCGACGCCGCCGCGGCGACCCGCCGCCCGAACTCCGCGGCCAGCCCGTCGGCCAAGGGGCGACGCGACTCCCAGTCCAGCTCACCGGCGAGGAAGTCCTCGGCGTCGGGCGCCCGCCGAGGGGTGGGCGCGGCCGAGCCGATGCCGGTGCCCACGGCCCGCCGGTCCGGGTGCAGCGCGAGGGCGAACGCCGACACCGCGATGACCATGGCGTTGCGGGTGCCCACCTTGCAGAACTGCTGCGGCCCCGCCGCCGACGGCACCCGGACCGCGGCGATCAGCTCGTCGGGCTCGAGGGCGTTGCGCTTGACGCCGGTGAAGAACTCGGCGACCGGGATCCGCCGCACCCCGCGGGCCGCCGAGGCCACCTCGACCTCCGCGCCGGCGGCCAGCAGCGGGGGGTGCGCGTCGCCGGCCGGGGACGCCGACCCGAGGTTGCCCCCGACGGTGCCGCGCACCCGGATCTGCGGCGAGCCCACGGTGCGGGCGGCCATCGCCAGGCCGGGCAGCCGCGGCGCGAGCTCGTCGATCACCCGCGCGTACGGGACGCCGGCACCGAGGCGGACGACGTCGCCGTCCGTCGTCCACTCCCGCAGCTCGGGCACGCGGGTGAGGTCGAGCAGCGCGGCCGGACGGCGCCGGTCGAAGTTGAGGTCGACCATGACGTCGGTGCCGCCGGCGAGGGGCAGCGCGTCGGGACGCGCGGCCCGCGCCGCCAGGGCGTCCGCCCACGTCGTCGGCTGCAGGAAGTCCATGGCGGGACGATGCCAGCCCCGGCCCTCGCGCAGAAGGTGGACGCGCCCGTCAGGAGTCGCTCGGCCCCATGGACGCCGACACCTCGCGCGGGGTGTCCCGCGGCTCCTTGAGCTCGACGAAGAACGAGTGGGACGGCGTGCTGCCGATGTTCTCCCCGGCGTGCTCCTGGGCGCCGACCCAGCGGGCGGTGCCGGCGGTGAGCTGGACGTCCACCTCCCGCCCGCCGCCGTACAGCCGCCGGGAGAACGAGCTCACCGTGATCATGACGCTGTCGGGGTGCCGGTGCGGCTTGGTCCGGTACCCCGGCTCGTCGGTGTACTCGAGCACCCGGACGCGCTCGTTCTCGAAGACGACCCGGTACGCACCCGGGTCGGTGACGGTCGGGTCGTCGTCCATGGCCGCAACGTAGCCCCGCCGGGGGTGTCCCGACAGGGCAGGCGGGGGTTGCTCAGCGGGTGCGCTCGGCCACCAGCCGGGCGGTGACCGCGCGGATGCGGTCCACCCGGCGGGAGAGCACCCGGTCGAGCACCCGGTCCACGGGCGGCACCTCTCCGAGCCGGGCCAGGCCCATCCACCGGGGGACGGCGACCGTCCGGGACCACGGCGAGGTCAGGCAGCGGGCCACCTGCGCGGCGACCCGGTCGGCGTCGATCCCCGGGGAGAGCCGGCCGGGCGCCTCGGCGTCCGAGGCCGGCGGGGCGCCGTGCCCGCGGGCGAGCCACTCGGTCGACACCGGGCCGGGGTTGACCGTGTGCACCCGCACGCCGCGGGCGGTGACCTCCCGCCGCAGGCCCTTGACGAAGCCGTGCACCCCCGCCTTCGTCGCCGAGTACACCGTCAGCGGCGGCACCTGCGACCAGGCGGCGGCCGAGGCGATCGTGACGACGTCGGCCCGCCCGCGGTCGCGGGCCGCCGACAGCAGGTGCGGCAGCGCGAGCCGGGTCAGCTCGACCACCCCGGTCAGGTTGGCCGCCACCAGCCCCTCGACGACCTCGCCGGGCATGTCCTCCACCAGCCCGGCCCAGCCCAGCCCGGCGTTGAGGACGATGCCGTCGATCCGGCCGTGCGTGTCGAGGACCCCGTCGACCAGTCGCGCCCGGTCCGCGGCGTCGGCGACGTCGGCCACCACCCCGGTGACGCCGGGCAGCCCGGACAGCGCCTCGGCCAGCCGGTCGCTCCCCCGCGCGCAGGTGACCACCCGCGCCCCGGCGCGGGCCAGCCGGCCCACCGTGCTGCGGCCGATGCCGGCGCTGCCGCCGGTGACGAGGACGACGCGGTCGTGGACGGGAGCCATGGCATCCGTCCTACCCGCGGGTGACCTCGATCGCCCGCGCGCATGGAACAGCAGGTGGTGGGCATGGCCTCCTCATGCAGTTGCCCGAGCCCCGGGGGCCCCTCACCCACGCCCTCTGCGCCGACCTCGCCCGCGGCGCGCTGTCCGACGGCACGGTGGCCCTCGCCTCCCGGACGGTGGATGCCTCGCCCGACCCCCTCGCCGACGAGGACGTCCAGCTGGCGCTGGCGATCTGCTACGAGCTGCACTACCGCGGGTTCGACGGCGTCGACGACGCGTGGGAGTGGGACCCGGCGCTGCTGGGGCTGCGGGCGGCGCTGGAGCGCCGGCACACCGCGGCGCTGCGGGCACTGGTCGGCGGCCTCGAGGTCACCGACGAGCCGGTGGACCGGCAGCTGGGCGCGCTGATCGACGCCGACGACGGCCCGTCGCTGTCGTCCTACCTGTCGCGGTCGGGCACCCTGCAGCAGTGGCGGGAGTACCTGGCCCTGCGCTCGGTCTACCACCTCAAGGAAGGAGACCCGCACACCTTCGCCATCCCGCGGCTGTCCGGCCGGGCCAAGGCGGCCATGGTCGAGATCCAGGCCGACGAGTACGGCGGCGGAACCCCGGAGCGGATGCACAGCGAGCTGTTCGCGGGTCTGATGCGCGACCTCGGCCTGGACGCCACCTACGGCGCGCTCTGGGACGACGCGCCGGCCTGCGCGTTCGCGTCGGTCAACACCATGTCCCTGTTCGGGTTGCACCGGCGCTGGCGGGCCGCGGCGCTGGGGCACCTCACCGCCGTGGAGATGACCTCCTCCGAGCCCTCCCGCCGCTACTCGGCGGGACTGCGCCGGCTGGGCTTCGACGGGACGACCCGCGTCTTCTACGACGAGCACGTGGAGGCCGACGCCGTCCACGAGCAGATCGCGTCGGTCGACATGTGCGGCTCGCTGGTCGCCGAGGAGCCGGAGCTGACCGGCGACGTCCTGTTCGGCGCGGCCTGCTCCCTCGCCCTGGACGGGCTGACCGCCCGGCACCTGCTCGGCGCCTGGGAGGTCGGCCGCTCCGGCCTGCGCGGGGAGCGCCGGCCGGCCGCCTGACCCGGCGCTCGGCAGCGGCTCGGCTGCACATCGGTTGTGCGCTGCCGATGGTGTCCGGGACAGCTGTCTCGTCCCGGCCCCTCGGAGGACCCAGCCCATGTGGCGGCGCACCGACTCCCCTGACCCCACCTCCGCGCCGGCCCTCGCCGACATGCCTCGGGACGTCGAGGCCCTCGAGCGGGTGCTCGCGGTCCTCGACCAGGGCGTCACCAGCGAGCAGGACGCCCACGTCAAGGTGCTGACCGCGCTCGTCGAGGCGCTCGACATGACCTACGGTGCGGTCTGGCTGCCCACCGGCGACGGTCGCTTCCGGCTGCAGGCGCAGATGGGCGACCTGTCGCGGGCGATGTCGGCGCGCTGGCCGGCGGACGGCATGATGACCGACGGCTTCGGCGGGCAGGCGGTGCGGGAGAAGCGCGCGGTGCTCTGCGACAGCGCGAGCGACGCCGGCCGGTGCCTGCGCTGGGCCACCGCCGCCGCGGCCGGCGCGCAGCAGGGCTGCTTCCTCCCCGTCGTCGAGGACGGCCGGGTGGTCGCCGTCCAGGAGTACTACACGCGCGGCAGCCTGCCGTTCTTCGGCGGGCGGGCGGAGAAGTGGAAGGCCATCTCCCGCGTGGCCGCGCACGCCCGCCGGCAGGCGCTGTCGGCCGCGCTGCTCAAGGAGACCCTCGACGACCGCGAGGCGGTGACCGTCGTCGTCAGCAAGGTCGGCGAGGCGCGCGACGAGGCCTCGGCGCTGCGGACGGCGCTGGAGACGGTGCGGACCGCCTTCGGGTGGGCGTACGGCTCGTTCTGGGCCCTGGACGACGACGCCCAGGTGCTGCGGTTCGCCGTCGAGTCCGGCTCGGCCGGCGAGGAGTTCCGCAAGGTCACCCTGAGCGCCAGCTTCGCCGAGGGCGTCGGCCTGTCGGGCCGGGCCTGGCGGGCCCGCGACCTGGTCTTCGTCCGGGACCTCGCCGAGGTCACCGACTGCGTCCGCGCCCCCGCCGCGCAGCGCGCCGGCGTCCGCTCGGGTGTCTGCTTCCCGGTCACGGCGGAGGGCCGCGTCATCGGGACGATGGACTTCTTCACGACCGAGACGATCGAACTGTCGGAGTCCCGCGCCTCGGCGCTGCGGAACGTGCAGCAGCTGCTCTCCCAGCGCCTGGACATCCTGCGCCGCGCCGAGGCCGACGCGGCCAACTCCCGGGCGCTGCTGGAGACCGTCGCCCGGCTGCGCGACGCCGCCGCGGACGCCGGCCGGGTGGCCGAGAGCGCCGTCGGCAAGGCCTCGTCGATGACCGCGGAGGTGGAGGCCCTGGGCCGCGCCTCGGCGTCGGTCAGCGACGTCATCCGGATCATCTCCTCGATCGCCGACCAGACCAACCTGCTGGCCCTGAACGCGACCATCGAGGCCGCCCGCGCCGGGGAGCTCGGCCGCGGGTTCGCGGTCGTCGCCGGGGAGGTGAAGGACCTCGCCCGGGAGACCGCGTCGGCCACCCAGCGGGTCGCCACCCAGATCACCGGCATCCAGTCCAGCACCAGCTCGGTGTCGGCCGGGATCCACGCGACCAGCGAAGTGATCGGTCAGCTCGACGCCGTCCAGACGCGGATCGGCGAGGTGCTGGAGGAGCAGGAGCGGATGGCGAAGGCCTTCGAGGGCCGCTAGACCCCCTGCAGGGTCTCGCCGCGAGCCTGCTCGCGGTGAGGGCAGGGGGTCCCTCTACTGCCCCGGCCGGCCGTCGCGCACGATGCGGGCGGCCGGCCGGGGGCGGCTCGGCGCGCTCGGCGCCGAGAACCCGGCCCGCTTGTGCGTGCCATCGCAGAACGGCTTGATCCCCGACCGCCCGCACCGGCACAGCGCCACGGTGTCCCGGCCGGGGTCGATCTCCGCGCCGTCCTGGTCGAGCAGCCGGAAGTCGCCGCGGACGATCAGCGGACCGTCGCGGTAGGGGGTGATCGTCGCGCCGCCGTCCCCGCTGGGGGCCGCCGCCGCGTCGTCGTCGTGCGGCTCGGTCCGAGGGGACAGGTGTCGCGTCACGCTCCTCCCCTGCCCCGGCCGGCCGCCGGGCACACGCGGCGGCCCCGAACGGGTGGTCAGCGCCGCGGCTCGCGCGCAGTCACCTCGCGGCCGGCGGGCTCGCGCGGCGTGGGGGTGTCGGCGGGCAGCTCCGCGCCCGTCCGGTCGACCGGCGCCGCTCCGGTGGTCAGGGCCTCCTCCGGCACGAGCGGCACGGTGAGGGCCCGGGCGACGAGCACCGCCACGGCGGCGCCGACCAGAGGGGCGACGAGGAACAGCCACACGTGGGCCAGCGGCTCGCCTCCCGCGAACAGCGCCGGTCCGAGCGAGCGCGCCGGGTTCACCGACGTGCCGGTGAGCGGGATGCCGAACAGGTGGACGGCGGCCAGCGTCAGCCCGATGGCCAGACCGGCGAACCCCGGTGCGGCCGCCTTCGCGGTGACCAGCAGGATCACGAACACCAGCACCAGGGTCAGCAGCGCCTCGAGCAGGAACGCCCCGCCCATGCTGATCGCCGAGCCCCAGTCGTTGCTGCCCAGCGTGCCGGTCTGGTCGGTGACTCCCCCGAAGGAGCTGACCATGAGCTGCAGCAGCGCCGCGCCGGCGATGCCTCCGGCGAACTGCGCGACCCAGTAGCCGACCGCCTCCGGCAGCGTCATCCCGCGGGAGAGCAGGACGCCCAGGGTGACCGCCGGGTTGATGTGGCAGCCGGAGACCGGGCCGATCGCGTAGGCGAGCGCGAGGAGCACCAGGCCGAAGGCCAGCGCGACACCCAGCGGCCCGAGCTGGTCGATGCCCGCGACGGCGGAGCCGACCGCCAGGAAGACCAGTAGCGCGGTGCCGAGGAACTCCGCGACCAGGGAGCGGGACAGGGTGGCGGACACGGGCACTCCTCCGCACGGCCGCAACCGCTCCCCCGAGCCGCTGTCCACGGCTGCGGTACGGACGGCGCCGAGGCTGCTCCGGGGGCGGCGCGACACGCCAGGGACCTTCGTCCGCTCAGCCGCCGCCCGGCTGCCCGTAGAAGACCTGCTCGACGACCCACCGGGCCTGCCGGGTGGTCCGGCCGTACTCGTCGAGGAACCGGCCGGGGTCGGTGTCGGGCCCGTAGCCGCTCGCACGGGCCACGCCGGCCAGCTCGGTCCCCGGCCGGGGCAGCTGGTCGCTGGGGCGGCCGCGGACGAGGAAGACGGCGTTGCGCGCGCGGGTGGCCAGCTGCCATGCCGTCCGCAGGGCGTCGGCCTGCTCGGCGTCGAGCAGCCCGGCCTCGTGCAGGGCGTCGAGGCCGGCTCCCGTCGAGGTCACCCGCAGCGCCGGCACCGCGGCGGCGTGCTGCAGCTGCAGCAGCTGGACGGTCCACTCGACATCGGCCAGCCCGCCGCGGCCGAGCTTGGTGTGAGTGGTCGGGTCGGCGCCGCGGGGCAGTCGCTCCCGCTCCACCCGGGCCTTGATCCGGCGGATCTCGGCGACCTGCTCGGCGCTGAGCCCCTCGTCCGGGTACCGGATGGGGTCGACCAGCTCGATGAACGCCCGTCCGAGGGCCTCGTCCCCGGCGACCGGGACCGCCCGCAGCAGCGCCTGCACCTCCCACACCGACATCCAGCGCTCGTAGTACTCGCGGTAGGAGTCCAGGCTGCGCACCAGCGCGCCCTGCCGGCCCTCGGGCCGCAGGTCGGCGTCCACCTCGAACGCCGGGTCGGGGGCCGGCTCGCCGAGCAGCCGGCGCAGCGTGTGCGCGATCGCGTTCGCCGCCGCGGTCGCCTTCCCCTCCTCGGCCCCCGCCCGCGGCCGGTGCACGAACAGCACGTCGGCGTCCGAGCCGTAGCCCATCTCGCCGCCGCCGAGCCGCCCCATGCCGATGACGGTGACGTCGGTGGGGAGCGCGGCCGGCTCGATCCCCGCCTCCGCGGCGTGCGCCCGGACGGCGGCGTCCAGCCCCACCTGCAGGGTGGCGACGGCGATGTCGGTGAGCGCCCGCCCGACCTGGTCGACGTCGAGCAGGCCGAGCAGGTCGGCCGCGGCGACGCGCAGCAGCTCGTGCCGGCGCAGGCCGCGCAGCACCCGGACGCCGTCCTGCGGGTCGGCGGCCCGCGCCGAGGCCTGCCGCCAGGCACCGGCCAGCGCGGCCGCGCTGCGCGGCTCCAGCTCGGCGTCGTCGGCGAGGATGCGCAGCGCCTCGGGCGTGCGGGTGAGCAGCGCGGCGATGTACTGGCTGGACCCGAGCAGCTGGGCCAGCCGCTCGGCGACCTGCCCCTCGTCGCGGAGCAGTCGCAGGTACCACTGGTTGCCGCCGAGCGCCTCGCTGACCGTGCGGTAGGCCAGCAGCCCGGCGTCGGGGTCGGCGCAGTCGGCGAGGGTCTGCAGCACCACCGGCAGGAGGTACTTCTGCATCGACGCCGAGCGGGAGACGCCGCCGGTGAGCGCACCCATGTGCCGCAGCGCGCCGTCGGGGTCGGCGAAGCCCAGGGCGCGCAGCCAGTCGCCGGCCGCCTTCGAGCCCAGCTGCGCGGCCTCCCCGGGCACCCGGGCCACCGCCGACAGCAGCGGCCGGTAGAAGAGCTTCTCGTGCAGCCGGCGCACCTCGCGGGTGTGCAGGTTCAGCTCGGCGTCCAGGACATCGACGGCCTCGCCCCGGTGGTCGGGCTTGTAGCCCAGCGAGCGGGCCAGCCAGCGCAGCTGCTGCTCGTCGGTGGGCAGCAGGTGGGTGCGCCGCAGCCGCAGCAGCTGCAGCCGGTGCTCCACGGTGCGCAGGAACCGGTAGGAGGCGATGAGCGTGGCGGCGTCGTCCCGGCCGATGTAGCCGCCGGCCGACAGCGCCATGAGGGCCGGCACGGTGCCCCCCACCCGCAGCGAGTGGTCCACCCGGCCGTGCACGAGCTGCAGCAGCTGGACGGCGAACTCGACGTCGCGCAGGCCGCCGCGGCCGAGCTTGAGCTCCCGCTCGGCCTGGGCGGGCGGGATGTTGTCCAGCACCCGGCGGCGCATCGCCTGCACCTCGGCGACGAACCCCGGGCGGTCGCCGGCCTTCCAGACCAGCGGCCAGAGCTCCTCGACGTACGCGCGCCCCAGGTCGGGGTCCCCGGCGACCGGGCGCATCTTCAGCAGCGCCTGGAACTCCCAGGTGCTCGCCCACTGCCGGTAGTAGGCGGCGTGCCCGGCCACGGTGCGCACCAGCGCGCCGGCCTTGCCCTCGGGTCGCAGCGCGGCGTCGACCTCCCAGGCCGCCTCCCGGCAGATCCGCATGAGCGCGGCGGCGACCCGGGTGGCGCTCTTGACCGCGGGCGCCTCCGCCTCGGTCGGGTCCACCGGCTCGGCCACGAAGACGACGTCGACGTCGCTGACGTAGTTGAGCTCGCGGCCGCCGGTCTTGCCCAGCGCGATGACCGCCAGCCGGCAGGCCGCGGCGTCGGCCGGCTGCTCGGCGACGGCCAGCGCCAGCCCGGCGGTGAGGACGGCGGCGGCGACGTCGGCCAGCTCGGCGGCGACGTCGTCGGCGGGCCGGCTCTCGCCCAGGTCGCGGCCGGCGAGGGAGAGGATCGCCCGGCGGTAGGCCAGCCGCAGGGCGCCCACCCGCTGCGGGCTCGCGTCGGGGGCGGCCTTGCCCAGGCGCACGCCCCACGGCGGGTCGTCGGGATCGGCGCCGACGGCGATGAGCATCTGCCGCTCCAGCGACTGCGCGGTGGGCCGCGTGGGCCCGCGGGTGTCGCCCTCGCCGTCCAGGACGGTCCAGTCACCGGGGTGGGCGGCGAGGTGGTCGGCCAGGCCCGAGCTGGCGCCGAGGACGGCGAGCAGCCGGGCCCGCAGCAGCGCCGATCCGCGCAGCCGGGCCAGCAGCGTGGCGGCCGACCCGCCGGTCGGGTCGTCGCGGTCGAGGGACTCGACCAGCCGGCGCAGCGAGCGCACCGCCAGGTCGGGGTCGCCGGTGCGGGCCAGCGCGGAGACGACCGGCCCCGCCTCGGGGTCGGCCGGCTCGTTGCGGTCGAGGTCCCACAGCCCCATCTGCGGCTCGGACAGCAGCCGGGCGGCCCGCTCGCCGTCGTGGAAGCCGAACCGCACCAGCCGGACCACCGCCCGGCGGGGGATCTCCGTCGCGTCGCTCGTCGTCACGCCGGTCAGGCCGCCGCTCGGGCGCGGCTGCGCACCAGGTCGGCGAAGCGGGCGGCGAACGGCGCCCACACCTCCTCGAGGTCCGGGTGGACCGCGGCCGCGCGGGCGCAGATCGTCTCCCGGTCGAACGGGCTGGCGGCCACACCCACGGTGTCCCGCTCGGCCCACTCCTCGACGATCTCCGGCGTCGTCTCGATGTGGAACTGCAGGCCGTAGACGTGCTGACCCACCCTGAAGGCCTGGTGCGCGTACATCGGGCTGCTCGCCAGCAGGGTGGCGCCGGTCGGCAGCTCGGCGATCTCGTCGTGGTGGAACTGGATCACGTCGGGGCTCAGCGGCAGCGGGCGGAACAGCGGGTCACGGTCCGCGGCGTCGCGCTTGGCGACCAGCAGTGCGCCGACCTCCGGGCCGTCGATCCCCTTCCGCACCCGGCCGCCGCCGACCTCGGCGAGCAGCTGGGCGCCGAGGCAGACCGCCAGGGTGGGGACGTCGTCGCGCAGCGCATCGGCGAGCAGCCGGCGCACCCCGGCCAGCTCCGGGCTGGTCTGCTCGTCGTCCATCGCCGACTGCGGGCCGCCGAGGACGAGCACCCCGTCGAACCCGTCGAGCGTCGCCGGGAGGTCGTCGCCGTCGCCGAGGTGCCGCTCGTCGAGGTCCAGCCCGGCCTGGGCCAGCCACTCCCCGAGGCGGGCCGGCGGATCGGTCTCGTGGGGGACGACGACGAGCAGGCGGGCCACCCGACGAGCGTAGTTGTCGCCGTCCTGCGGCCCCTCCTCCTCCCGTCGGTTTCCGCGGAAACCGACGGGAGGAGCGCCGACGATTTCCGCGGAGACCGACGGGGCGCCGGGCGCTACAGGCCGGGGAGGTAGCGGGTCAGCTCCCACGGGGTGACGTTCTGCCGGTAGGCGTTGAACTCCGCCCACTTGTTCCGCAGGAAGAACTGGAACACGTGCTCGCCGAGCGTCTCGGCGACCAGCTCGCTGCTCTGCATCGCGGTGAGCGCCTCGCCGAGGGAGACCGGGAGGTCCTCGTAGCCGGCGGCCCGCCGCTCGGTGTCGGTCAGCGACCAGACGTCGTCCTCCGCCTCCGGCGGCAGCTCGTAGCCCTTCTCGATGCCGCGCAGTCCGGCGGAGAGCAGGACGGCGAAGGTCAGGTACGGGTTGCACGCGGAGTCCGGCGAGCGCACCTCGACCCGCGCGGACTGCGCCTTGCTCGGCTTGTACGAGGGCAGCCGCACGAGCGCCGAGCGGTTGGCCCGGCCCCAGGTGGCCGCCGTCGGGGCCTCGGTGCCGGCCAGCAGCCGCCGGTAGGAGTTCACCGTCTGGTTGGTGACGGCGGTGAACTCCTTGGCGTGGACCAGGAGGCCCGCGATGAACTGCCGGGCGGTCGCCGACAGCTTCATCGGGTCGGCCGGGTCGTGGAAGGCGTTGCGGTCGCCCTCGAACAGCGACAGGTGCGTGTGCATCGCCGAGCCGGCCAGGTCGGTGAACGGCTTGGGCATGAAGGTGGCGTGCACGCCCTGGGCCAGCGCCACCTCCCGGACGATGTGCCGCAGCGTCATGATGTTGTCGGCCATCGACAGCGCGTCGGCGTAGCGCAGGTCGATCTCCTGCTGGCCGGGGGCGACCTCGTGGTGGCTGAACTCCACCGAGATGCCCATGGCCTCCAGCGCGAAGACCGCCTCGCGCCGGAAGTCGTGCGCGACGTCGTGCGTGGACAGGTCGAAGTAGCCGCCCGTGTCGGCCGGCTCGGGGACGCTGCCGTCGGTCGGCAGGTTCTTCAGCAGGAAGAACTCGACCTCGGGGTGGGTGTAGAAGGTGAAGCCCATGTCGGCGGCCCTCGACAGCGTCCGGCGAAGCACGTGCCGGGGGTCGGCCCACGACGGCGACCCGTCGGGCAGCGTGAGGTCGCAGAACATCCGCGCGGTGTCGCTGGACCGCCCCTCAGCGGCGGGCATCACCTGGAAGGTGGCGGGGTCCGGCTTGGCCAGCATGTCCGACTCGTACACGCGGGCGAAGCCCTCGATCGCCGACCCGTCGAAGCCGATGCCCTCGGCGAAGGCGGCCTCGATCTCGGCCGGCGCGACGGCCACCGCCTTCAGGTAGCCGGAGACGTCGGTGAACCACAGCCGCACGAAGCGGATGTCGCGCTCTTCGAGGGTGCGCAGGACGAACTCCTGCTGTCGGTCCATGCTCGGCATGATCGCGTCCAGTCGTTTCCGGGGTGTGACGTCGTCCCCAGCCTGCCCGCTCGGGACGACCGGCACACGGGGGGCCTGCCCGGATTCGTTCCGTGTCGCGGTCAGCCGGTCGCCGCGGCCACCTGGTCCAGCGGCACGTCGAGGTCGGCCAGCCGCGCCGGGTCCACGGGCCGGCCGGACCGGATGAGCTCCTGGATCGGCTCGGTGACGTCCCAGACGTTGACGTTCATGCCCGCCGTCACCCGCCCCTCGGCCAGCCAGAACGCCACGAAGGCGCCGCTGTCGGCGTCGCCCCGGCAGACCACGGTGTCCTCGGGGGAGGCGAGGCCGGAGTACTCCATGCCCCAGTCGTACTGGTCGGTGAAGAAGTACGGCACCCGCTCGTAGACGACGTCCCGGCCGAGCATCGACCGCGCGGCCGCCGGCCCGCCGTTCAGGGCGTTGGCCCAGTGCTCGACCCGCACGTGGCGGTCGTACAGCGGGTGGAACGACGCCGCCACGTCGCCCGCGGCGAACACGTCGGGTGCCGCCGTCGCCAGGGCCGAGTCGGTGACGACGCCGTTGTCGGTCGCGAGCCCGGCCGCCGCGGCGAGGTCGGTGTTCGGCGCCGCCCCCACACCGACGACGACGAGGTCGGCGGGCAGTCCGGCGTGCCCGTCGGTGACGACCGAGACCGTCCCGTCCCCGGCCGGCCGGATCTCGCGCACCGTCGTGGTGGTGAACAGGTCGACGCCGTGCTCCCGGTGCAGCCCCGCGAAGACGGCGCCCAGCTCCCGGCCCAGCACTCCGAACAGCGGGGCCGGCTGCGGCTCCAGGACGGTCACCTCGTTGCCGTAGGTGCTGGCGGCCGCGGCCACCTCCATGCCGATCCAGCCGGCGCCGACCACCACGACCCGGCGCCCGCCCTCGGCGAGATCGCTCCGCAGCCGGTCGGCGTCGGGGAGGGTGCGCAGGTACCGGATGGTGTCGAGGTCGGCGCCGGGGACCGGCAGCCGGCGCGGCGAGGACCCGGTGGCCAGCAGGAGCTTGCCGTAGGTCAGCGCTTCCCCCGTGTCGAGCTCCAGCCGGTGCCCGGCCGGGTCGAGCCGGGTGGCCCGGACGCCGGTGCGCAGCTCGACGTCGTGCTCGGCATACCACCCCTCGTCGTGGACGTAGGCCTTCTCCCGGGCCGCCGCACCCAGCAGGTACTGCTTGGACAGCGGCGGTCGCTCGTAGGGGCGCTCGCTCTCGGCGCCGACCAGCACGACCGGCCCGTCGAAGCCCTCCTCGCGCAGGGTCTCGGCGGCCTTGGCGCCGGCCAGCCCGGCGCCGACGATCACGAACGGGTTCGAGGCGGGCATGGTGACCTCCGGATCGGATCAGGCGGTGGTTCCGGTCAGGGCGAAGAACTCGGCGCGGGAGCGGGCGTCGGGCCGGAGGACGCCGTGCAGCGCGGAGGTGACGGTGCGGGCGCCGGGCGCGCGGACGCCGCGCAGCGACATGCACAGGTGCTCGGCCTCGACCACCACCCCGACCCCGCGCGGGGCGAGGTGCTCCTGCAGCCAGTCGGCGACCTGCTGGGTGAGCCGCTCCTGGACCTGCAGGTCGCGCGCGAAGAGCTCGAGGACCCGCGCCAGCTTGGACAGCCCGAGGATCCGGCCGGCCGGCAGGTAGCCGATGTGGGCCACCCCGGAGAACGGCAGCAGGTGGTGCTCGCACAGGGAGCGGACCGGGATGTCCTTGGCGATGACCAGCTCGTCGTAGCCCTCGTTGGCGAAGGTGGTCAGGTCGAACGGCGGGCAGGTGAGCAGCTCGGCGAAGGACTCCGCCACCCGCCGCGGGGTCTCGGCCAGGTGCGGGGTGTCCGGGTCCCGCCCCAGGGCCCGCAGCAGCGCCGTCACGGCCTGTTGCGCCGCGGGGAGGTCGACGGCCTCGCGGGGCCGGACCACGTGCAGGTGGGTGGGCCGCTCCGCCGGGACGGCGGTCATGCCGGGGACGCTCATGCGCCGGCGTCCGCGTGGCGGGCGGGGGCGTAGCGGACCGCCAGCCGGGCCAGGGCCACGGCGCCGACGAGCAGGCCGAAGTCGCGGAGGGCGACGTCGTAGAACCCGGGGAAGGTCAGCAGGTTCACGATGATCCCGGCGAGCCAGGCCGCCACCAGCCAGCCGCCGAACCGCGGCGCCACCGCGACCACGACGCCGGCGAGCACCTCCACCACGCCGACGGCGTACATGGCCTGCTGGGCGGTGCCCGGCACGAGGTCGTCCACCCACGGGGCCAGGTAGGCCGGCCAGTCGGTGAGCAGGTTCGCGAACTTGTCCAGCCCGAAGGCGATCGGCGCCACGGTGAAGCCCGTGCGGAGCAGGAGGAACGCCTGCCGGGCAGGGTCGGCCGTGGTGGCCGGGGACCGGGTCACGTGGATCGTCATGGGGTCCTCCTTCTAAAACCAACACTGGTTAGAAGTAGAGACCTGGGTCACAGTCCTGTCAACCCCGGGCCGCGGCGTCCGCCCCGGGTTCGAGACGGACACAGCACCGGTCCGGCGCCGGGGCCAGGCGGGCCGCCCACCCCGTCCCCGGGACCGCCTCCAGCAGGCCCGCGAGCACCTGCAGGTTCATCCCGCACACCAGCTCGGTGTGCTCCCGCGCCAGCGCGTGGAACGGGCAGTTGGCGAGGGCGGTCGTGCCGTCCTCGGTGCGCGGCTCGAAGCCGGCGTCCTCCAGGACGCCGACCACGACCTCCCGGGCGGCCGCGCCGTCCTCGCCGGCGCGTGCGGCCGCGCCGAGCTCCCGGCCGCGGGCGCGGGCCCGCCGGCCGAGGACCACCCGCGGCGGCTCACCCGAGGCGTCGGCCTCCTCGAGCGCGCCGGCCAGGAGCTCGCCGGCGAGGTCGTACCGGCGCTCGGGCAGCGACACCGCGACCGAGCACTCCGCCCGCCGGTACAGCTTGGCCGGGCGGCCCGCCCCCGGCCCGGTGCGCCCCGACCGGCGCTCGAAGTGCGCCTCGAGCAGGCCGTCGGTGACGAGCTTGTCGAGGTGGAACGCCGTGGTGGCCCGGGGCAGCCCGAGCGCGCCGGCGGCCTCGTCGCGGCTCACCGGTGCCGGCTGGCGGACGACGTGGTCGTACAGCCGTCGCCGCGTCGGCTCGGCCAGCGTGGCGACCGCGGCCACCTGTGCGCTGCGGTCGGCGTCCATGCCGGCATTCTACGACTGACTCTCGTTGACGAAAGAGTGTCGGGCCTGCTCAGTCGAGCGCCAGGGCGGCCATCTCGGTGCGGCTGGCCACGCCCACCTTGGCGAAGACGTTGCGCAGGTGGAAGTCGATGGTGCGGGGGCTGAGGAACAGCTGGGCGGCGACGTCCCGGTTCGACAGGCCCTGGCGCACCAGTCGGACCACCTGCTGTTCCTGGGGGGTGAGCTCTGGCGCGGCCACGGCATCCCGGCGGCGGGCCGTCTCCCCCGAGGCGCGCAGCTCCTGCCGTGCCAGCTCCGCCCACGGCGCGGCGCCGAGGTCCTCGAACGCGGCGAGGGCCGCGCGCAGGTGCGGCCGGGCGTCCACCCGCCGCCGGGCCCGGCGCAGCGCGCGACCGTAGGCGAGCTGGGTGCGGGCCCGCGACGGCAGCCGCGGCGAGTCCTCGTGCGCGGCCAGCGCCGCGCGGAAGTGTCCCTCGGCCTCCTCGCCCTCGGCGAGCACCGCCCGCCCGTGCGCGGCCACGGCCGCCGCCCAGGCCGCGCCGGTGCCCTCGGCGAAGGCGGTGAGGTCGGCGACCCGCTGCCGCGCGAGGTCGTCCCTGCCGGCCCGGACGGCCGCCTCCACCCGGTCCACCGCGGCCAGGTGCGCGACCGGCAGGGAGCCCAGCCGCTCCAGCGGTCGCAGTGCGGCGGCCGGGTCGGCGGCGTCGAGCAGCCCGCGGGCCCAGCGGGCCAGGTCGGTGACCAGCTCGGTGACGATGCCCAGGGCGGAGCTCGCCACGATGGCCTCGACCGCCGCCGGGTGCCGGGTCGCCCGGGCGGTCTCGCCGCGCAGCGCCGCGAGGACGGCGAGCACGGCGGTGGGCCAGGCGGCGAGCACCGGCTGCCCGGAGTTCTCGGCGAGGGTCAGCGCCTCGCCGGCCCCTGCGGCGGCCGCACTCCACCGCCCGGTGGCCAGCTCGGGGATGTTCCGGCGGGTCAGCGCGTGCACCGTCGTGACCAGGCCGCCGGTGTCGCGCGCGTGGTGCAGCAGCCGGTCCTGGAGCCGCAGCGCCACGTCGTCGTCACCGAGGAAGTAGGCCGCCACGCCGAGGTTGATCAGCACGTCCTCGTCGCGGACGCCGTCGATCCGGTCGGCAAGGTCCACGGCCGCCCGCAGGGACGCCGTCGAGCGCCGCCAGTCCCGGCGCGGCACCGCGGACAGGCCGTGGACCAGCGCGACCAGGCAGCGGTCGCGGTCGGGTGCGTCGGGTCCGGCGGGGGGCAGCAGCGCCGTGGGGTCGATCGGGCTGCCCGACCGGGCGCCGGACGCGGCCAGCGCGGCGCCGAGCAGCGCCAGGTCGCCGGCCTGCCGCCGGTCGTGCGGAGCGACCTCGGCGGCGGCCTCCAGCACCATCCGGTGCGCCTCGTCCTGGGAGGCGCCGTGGAACTCGAGGTGGGCCCGCAGCCGGCGCAGCTCGGCCCGCAGCCCCGGGTCGGCGGTGAGGGCCAGGCCCGCTTCGGCCAGCGCGCGTCCCCGCACCTGCTGGGCGGTCAGCCAGGCCGAGTGCGCGGCGCGGCACAGCCGCCGCGCCCGCTGCTCACCGGCAGGCGTCAGCTCCGCGGCGCGCTCCCACGCGGCGGACGCGGCCTCGTGCCCGCCCCGGGCCACGGCCCGCTCGGCGGCGGCGTCCAGCGCCGCGACCACGTCCTCGTCGGGCTCCTCCACCGACGCGGCCAGGTGCCAGGCCCGGCGGTCGGCGTCGTCGGGACCGGTCAGCGCCGCGGCCAGCGCGCGGTGCACCCGCCGCCGTCCGGAGCTGGTGGCCGCGCCGTAGACCGCGGACCGGACCAGCGGGTGGCGCAGCTCGACGGCCGCGCCCTCGACCCGCAGCAGCCCCGACCGCTCGGCCGCCTCCAGCCCGTCGTCGCCCACGCCCAGCCCCTGCGCCGCCTGCCGGACCACGGCCGCGCGGCCGGAGTCGTCTGCGGCCGCCACCAGCAGCAGCTGCTGCGCCTCGGCCGGCAGCCGGCGGCAGCGGTCGAGGAACGCCCGCTCCACACCGCCGGTGAGCGGCAGCCGCTCGGGCAGCGGTGCGGCGCCGGAGAGCTGCTCGGCGGTGAGTGCCTCGGCCAGTTCGACCAGTGCCAGGGGGTTGGCGCCGGTGCCGGCCAGCAGTGCGTCGCGGACCTCGGCCGGCACCGGCACCCCGGCGCGCTCGCTGAGCAGCGCGCCGGCCGCCTCGCGGTCGATGCCGCCCAGCTCGAGTGCCGGCAGGTCGCCGCTGTCGAAGCCCCGGACGTCACCGGTGCGGGCGGCGAAGAGCAGCGCGACCCGCTCGTTCTGCAGCCGCCGTGCGACGAACAGCAGGGCGGCCGCCGACGCGTCGTCCAGCCAGTGGGCGTCGTCGACCACGGCCAGCACCGGCGTCTGCTCGGCCGCCTCGGCCAGCACGCTCAGCGCGGCGAGGAAGACGAGGAACCGGTCGGCCTCGCCACCGGCCTGCTCGCCGAACGCGGTGCGCAGGGCATGGGCTTGCGGCGGGGGCAGCCGGTCGGCACAGGCCATGACCGGGCGCAGCAGCCGGTGCAGGGCGGCGAAGGCCAGCGGCGACTCCGACTCGATCCCCTGCGTGCGCAGCACCGTGTCGGCGGTCGCGCGGGCGACGGTGTCGGCCAGCAGCGCGGACTTGCCCACCCCGGGCTGGCCGCGCAGCACCAGGGCTCCGCCCCGGCCGGCGGCGGCGTCCTCGAGCAGCGCGGCGACGGCGGCCCGCTCCCGCTCCCGGCCCTGCAGCACGCGGACGAGCCTAGATCGCCCCTCCCGCGATGATCATGGGGTTGTCGCCGTCGGACACGCGGTGGTGGGGCGCGTCGTCGAGCAACAGTCCCATGATCATCGCGGCAGGGGGCGGTGCAGGGCGGTGCGGGCGCTGGAGGGCACGATCCTGCGCGGGGAGTGAGCGATCCCACACTTCCGCCCGGGGACAACGGCCCTGGCCCTCGCGACCGCGGTCGGCCAGGCTGCCGCGCCATGACAGCCGTACGTGACCTGGTGGGCGAGACCGCGGACACCCTGGCGCGCCAGCAGGCGCGCGTCGACCTCCTGGTGGCCCGCGCGTCCGCCACGGACCGGTGGGACGCGCGCCTGTCCGCCGCGGACCGCGCCCGCCTGGTCCGGATGGGCCACTTCCCGGAGTACGCCGCGGAACTGGACTGGACGCCGCGCGAGGTCGCCGGCCACCTGCGCGACAGCGCGCTGGTGTTCACCGAGCGCATCTACCGGCTGCGCACGGAGTCCGAGCCGCTGCTGGCCGACTTCGTCCCGCACGAGCCGGCCCGGGTCGCCGGCTACCGCGCCGTTCCGCCGGTACAGCTGGCCGAGCAGCTGCGGACGGCGCAGGCGGCGCTGTTCGGCAGCGTGGCGGACCTGGCGCCCGCCGACCTCGACAGCGCCGGGGTGCACGCCGTGGACGGCCCGGTCACGATCGCCGGCCTGCTGGCGTTCCTGCCCGGCCACCAGCGCGACCACGCCGACCAGCTGGCCGCCCTGCTGGGGAGGTGACCCGCCCGCTCGACGGTCGGGTCGCCCTCGTCACCGGCGCCAGCCGGCGCATCGCCATCGGCGCGGCGGTCGCCCGGCGCCTGGTCGCCGACGGAGCCGCGGTGCTCGTCCACTCGTGGTCCCCGCACGACGCCGAGCAGCCCTGGGGCGCGGACCCGGGCGGCGCGGAGGCCCTGGTCGCCGAGATGCGGGCGGCCGGCGGCCGGGTGGCGCACGTCGCCGCCGACCTGGCCGACGCCGCGGCACCGGCCCGGCTGGTCGACGCCGCCTGCCAGGAGTTCGGCCGGCTCGACGTCCTCGTCGCCAACCACGCGCGCAGCAGCGCCCAGTCCCTCGAGCAGGTGACCGCCGAGGAGCTCGACCTCACCTACGCGGTGAACACCCGGGCCACGCTGCTGCTGGTGCAGGCCCTCGCCGCCCGCCACGACGGCCGGCCCGGCGGGCGGGTCCTGACCTTCACCTCGGGGCAGTACGCCGGCGCGATGCCGGCGGAGCTGCCCTACATCGCCGCCAAGGCCGCCCTGCACCAGCTCACCCGGAGCCTCGCGGTGCACCTGATGCCCCGCGGGATCACCGTGAACTGCGTCGACCCCGGACCCAACGACACCGGCTACGCCGACGCGGACCTGCGCGCGCGGGTCGCCGGGGCCAACCCCGGGGGCCGGTGGAGCACCCCGGACGACACCGCCCGCCTCGTCGCCTGGCTGGTCGGTGACGAGGCCGCGTGGGTCACCGGGCAGGTCATCGCCTCGGACGGCGGCTGGTCGGCACGCTGACCGCGGGGGCAGAAGTGGCCACTTCGGCCCCTCCCCGGTGATCGACCTGGCGGTTTCCCCGGCGCGACAACCGGTGCCCTGACCGGAGTCTCGGATCGTCCGATCCACCCGACTCCCCCAGGAGCCCGCCGTGTTGACCAGCACCCCCCGCACGTTCATCGGGACGACGTCCTTCCAGGTCACCGGGATGACCTGCGCCCACTGCGAGCGTGCCGTCACCGAGGAGATCAGCCGCGTCGACGGCGTCCGCAGCGTCGCCGTCGACCTCGCCCGCGGCACCGTCACCGTCGCGGTCGACGCAGCCGTCGACCGCGCGGACATCGCCGCCGCCGTCGACGAGGCCGGCTACGCCCTCGTCCCCTGACCCGCCCCCTGCCCGGAGAGGAGCCACCCGTGTCCCCCCTGCACACCCCCGTCCACCCGTCCGACGCGCCGCACCGCTCGCGGCGCACCCGCAGGCTCGTCCTGCACTACCTGGAGATGGTCGTCGCCATGGCCGTCGGGATGGTCGCCCTGCACCCGGTGTGGCAGTTCGTCCTCGACGCCTTCGGCGCCGGCGCCGTCCTCGACCGCCCGGAGCCGATGGCCCTGGTGATGGCGACCAACATGACGATCGGGATGACCGCGGTCATGCGGTGGCGGCGGCACAGCTGGCGGGCGTGCGCCGAGATGGGCGCGGCGATGTACCTGCCGTTCGTCGTCCTCTTCGTCCCGATGTGGGCCGGCGTGCTGTCCACCGGCGGCCTGATGCTCTGGGGGCACGCGCTGATGCTGGTCGCGATGGCCGGCGTGATGGCGCTGCGCCCGTCCGAGTACGCGCACTGCTGACGGTCCGCGGGCGCCGTCCGGATCTAGCATGGAAACGCCGTCACGAGGGCGCCGCGGCCACGGGCGCGACCTGCGCGTCCGGCCGCGGGGCCGCCGGCGGAGGGCGAGATGGACGCCGTTCTGGCAGTGCTCGCGGTGGTGGTCATCGGCCTGCTCGTGCTGGTGGGCGCCAGCATCCGGGTGGTGAAGCAGTACGAGCGGGGAGTGGTGCTCCGCCTCGGCCGGCTGCGCGGCGACGCCCGCTCCCCCGGCCTCACCGTCATCGCCCCGGCCATCGACCGCATGCACAAGGTCAACATGCAGATCGTCACGATGCCGGTCCCGGCGCAGGAGGGCATCACCCGCGACAACGTCACCGTCAAGGTGGACGCCGTCGTCTACTTCCGCGTCTTCGACCCGGTCCGGGTGGTCGTCGACGTGCAGAACTACGAGGCCGCGATCGGCCAGGTGGCGCAGGCGTCGCTGCGCTCGATCATCGGCAAGAGCGACCTCGACGACCTGCTGTCCAACCGGGAGCGGCTCAACCAGGGCCTGGAGCTGATGATGGACAGCCCCGCCGTCGACTGGGGCGTGCACATCGACCGGGTCGACATCAAGGACGTCGCGCTGCCGGAGTCGATGAAGCGCTCGATGTCCCGGCAGGCCGAGGCCGAGCGGGAGCGCCGGTCCCGGGTGATCACCGCCGAGGGCGAGCTGCAGGCGTCGCAGAAGCTGGCGCAGGCGGCCCAGGTGATGCACACCCAGCCGGCCGCGCTGCAGCTGCGCCTGCTGCAGACCGTGGTCGAGGTGGCCGCGGAGAAGAACTCCACGCTCGTCCTGCCCTTCCCCGTCGAGCTGCTGCGGTTCCTCGAACGGTCCACCCCGGCGGCACCCGAGGCCGACGCCCCGCCGGCCCCCGAGGCCGTCGCCCCGCCGGCCGTGGACGGCGTGCCGGCGCCGCGGGCGACCGCCCAGGCCGGCTGACCTGCCCCGCCTGGCCGGGCACCCCGGGCGGCGGCCAGGATGGGCGGCGTGACCGAATCCCCGCCGGTTCAACTCCGGGTGGCCCTGGCCCAGGTCGACACCCGCGTCGGCGACCTCCCCGGCAACGCCGAGCTGGTGACCCGCTGGACGGCGAAGGCCGCCGAGGCCTCCGCCCACCTCGTCGTCTTCCCCGAGATGACGCTGACCGGGTACCCGCCCGAGGACCTCGTGCTGCGCGAGTCCTTCGCCGCCGCCAGCGAGTCCGCCGTCGTCGACCTCGCCGCCTCCCTCGCCGACCAGGGCCTGGGCGGCATCGCCGTCGTCGTCGGCTACCTCGCGCACACCCAGGGGGCCGGCCCGGCGCCGGTCGAGTCGATGCCCGAGGACGACCGCCCGGCCGACGCCAACCCCCGGCGCGGCGCGCCGCGGAACGCCGCCGCGCTGCTGTTCGGCGGCGAGGTCGTCGTCCGCTACTACAAGCGGCACCTGCCCAACTACGGCGTCTTCGACGAGGCGCGCTACTTCGTGCCCGGCACCGAGCTGCCGGTCGTCCGGCTGCACGGGATCGACGTGGCACTGACCGTCTGCGAGGACCTGTGGGTCGAGGGCGGCCCGTGCGGGGTGGCCGGGCAGGCCGGCGTCGACCTCGTCGTCTCCCCCAACGCCTCCCCCTACGAGCGGGCCAAGGACGACCTGCGGCTGCCGCTGGTCCGCCGCCGCGCCGCCGAGGCGCGGGCCACCGTCGTCTACTGCAACCAGGTCGGCGGGCAGGACGAGCTCGTCTTCGACGGCGACTCGATGGCCGTCGCGCCGGACGGCGAGCTGCTGGGCCGGGCGCCGCAGTTCGTCGAGCACCTGCTCACCGTCGACCTCACCATCGACCCGTCGGCGGTGCCCGAGCGCCGGGAGGGCCGGATCGGGCCGATGACGGTGACCCGGCACGTGGTGTCCGAGGAGCCGGTGGCGGCGTTCGAGACCCGGCCGCCGTCGATCGTCGAGGCCCTGGAGGACTGCGAGGAGGTCTGGCGGGCGCTGGTCCTCGGCCTCCGGGACTTCATCGACAAGAACGGCCTGCCCTCGGTGGTGCTCGGCCTCTCCGGCGGCATCGACTCCGCGGTCGTCGCGGCGCTGGCGGTCGACGCACTGGGCGCCGACCGGGTGTACGGCGTCGGGCTGCCCTCGAAGTACTCCAGCGAGCACTCGCTGGCCGACGCCGAGGACCTCGCGAAGCGGACCGGGCTGCACTACTCCGTCGTGCCGATCGCGCCGATGGTCGACGCGTACCACGGCTCGGTGGACCTCCACGGGGTCGCGGCGGAGAACCTGCAGGCGCGGGTGCGCGGCACGCTGCTGATGGGCCTGTCCAACCAGCACGGCCACCTCCTGCTGACCACCGGCAACAAGAGCGAGATCGCCGTCGGGTACTCCACCCTCTACGGCGACTCGGCCGGCGGGTTCGGGCCGATCAAGGACGTCCCCAAGACCCTCGTCTGGGAGCTGGCCCGCTGGCGCAACGCGTACGCCCTCGACCGCGGCGAGACCGAGCCGATCCCGCGGAACTCCATCGAGAAGCCACCGTCGGCCGAGCTGGCGCCCGGGCAGGTGGACACCGACTCGCTCCCCTCGTACGAGGAGCTGGACGCCGTCGTCGCCGACTACGTCGACCGCGACCTCGGGATGGCCGAGCTGCTCGAGCGCGGCCACGACCCCGAGGTGGTGGCCCGCGTGCTCCGTCTGGTCGACGCCGCCGAGTTCAAGCGCCGGCAGTCGGCACCGGGAACGAAGATCAGCCTGAAGGCGTTCGGACGTGATCGGCGGCTGCCCATCTCCAACCGCTGGCGGGAGAGCCTTCCGAGCGTCCGCGAAGGAGCGGCCCAGTCATGACGGAGTCGGTGCTGTACGGCGGGACCTCCTCGGCCCGGGTGCGGGTGCACCACCTGCAGCAGGCCAAGGAGCGCGGCGAGAAGTGGGCGATGCTCACCGCCTACGACACGGTGAGCGCGTCGGTGTTCGAGGAGGCCGGCATCCCGGTGCTCCTGGTGGGCGACTCCGCCGGCAACGTCGTCCTCGGGCACACCTCCACGGTCCCGGTGACCGTCGAGGACATCCTGCTGATGACCAAGGCGGTCACCCGCTCGACCACGCGGCCGCTGATCGTGGCCGACCTGCCGTTCGGCAGCTACGAGGCCGGCCCGCAGCAGGCGCTGGCGACGTCGGTCCGGCTGATGAAGGAGGGCGGCGCGCAGGCGGTCAAGCTCGAGGGCGGGGTGCGGGTGGCCCCGCAGATCCGGCTGCTGACCGAGAACGGCATCCCCGTGATGGCGCACGTGGGGTTCACGCCGCAGAGCGAGCACGCCCTCGGCGGCTTCCGGGTGCAGGGCCGCGGCGCGGGCGCCGACCAGCTGCTGGCCGACGCGCACGCCGTCCAGGAGGCCGGCGCGTTCGCCGTCGTCCTCGAGATGGTGCCGGCCGAGATCGCCGGGCAGGTCACCAAGGAGCTGACCATCCCGACCATCGGCATCGGGGCCGGCGTCGACTGCGACGCCCAGGTGCTGGTCTGGCCGGACATGGCCGGGCTGACCGGCGGCCGGGTCCCCCGGTTCGTGAAGAAGTACGCCGACCTGCGCGCCGAGCTGCTGCGCGCGGCCCGGGAGTACGCCGACGAGGTGCACGCGGGCACGTTCCCGGGACCCGAGCACTCCTTCGAGTAGCCCCTCCCGGTTGCCCCGGCCGCCCGACCGGGACGCACTGCCGGCGTTCCTCGTCCGTTGCGGGTCCTGCAGGACGGGCAGTGCGCGGAGAACGCCGGCAACGGCGCGGTGGAGGCTTGCCCCGGCCCGGCGCCCGCAGACACCCTGGCGGCATGCGGGTGCTCCTGGTCGCCGCACCGCTGACCGGGCACGTGCTGCCGCTGGTGCCGCCGGCTCGGGCGCTGCGCGACGCCGGGCACGACGTCCTGTTCGCCACCGCCGCCGAGGGCGTCGACGTGGTGCGCCGGGCCGGCCTGCCCGCGCACGACGTCGCGCCCGGGCTCAGCATGCGCAGGGCCTTCGTCGCGCCGCTGCTCCGCCATCCGGTCCGCATCGGCCGCATGGTCGCCGGCGACGAGGGCACCGACGGCGTCGGCCTGCTGTTCGCGTCCGTCAGCGGCCGGATGGCGGCCGGGACGGTCGCACTGGCCCGGGACTGGCGGCCGGACCTGGTGCTGCACGAGGGGCTGGCCGCCGCCGGCGCGCTGGCCGCGGCACGGTGCGGCGTCCCCTCGGTCCTCGTCGACGCCCTGGTGTTCGACGGGTGGGCACTGTTCCGCGCCGTCGCCGGGAACCTTGTCCGGCCCGGCGCCGGCGTGCTGCCGGAGCCGGTCGACGCCGTCGTCGCGATCCCGCCCAGCCTGGCCGGCGAGCGCCGCGGCCGCCCGATGCGCTACGTGCCCGCGTCGGGCACCGGCGGGCTGCCCGCCGACCTCCGCCTGCCCCGCGACCGGCCGACCCTGCTGGTCAGCCGGTCCACCGTGGACGACCCCCGGCCGGACCGGCTGATGAGCCGCGTGGTCGAGGCCGCCGCGGGCGCCGACGTCGACGTCGTCCTCGTCCGGCCCGACCGGCGCGCGACGCGGAAGCCGTTGCCGGCCAACGTCACGACGACGGACTGGCTGCCGTTCGGCGATGCGTTCCCGCTGGTCGCCGGCGTCGTCCACCACGGGGGCGCGGGGACGTTGATGACCGCGCTCGTCGCCGGGGTACCCCAGATCGTGGTGCCGGGCGCGGGCGACCGGACCGCCCACGCCCGCCTGCTGGCCCGGCGGGGCGCCGGCCTGGCCGTGCCGCTCGCTGAGCTGGATGCCGCGACGCTCGAGCGGCTGGTCGGCGACGCGTCACTGACCGCGAACGCCCGCGAGGTGGCCGCCGAGATCGCCGCGATGCCGCACCCGGCCGAGGTGGTGCCCCACCTGGAGGCGCTCGCCGCCCGGTGAGCCGCGGCGTCAGACGTCGGTGATGCGGACCCCGGCGTGCGCCTTGTACCGGCGGTTGACCGAGACCAGGTTGATCGTCAGCGCCTCGACCTGGCGGGCGTTGCGCAGCCGCCCCGCGTAGACACCGCGCATGCCGGGCAGCCGGCCGGCCAGCGCCTGCACCGTGTCGGTCGCCTCGCGCACGTCGCCGACCACCATGACGTCGCCGTCGAGGGTGGGCTTCGAGAGGTCCTCGAGCAGGACGGCCGACAGGTGGTGGAAGGCGCCGACCACGTCCGAGTCGGGCAGCAGCGCGGCCGCCTGCTGCGCCACCGACCCCTCGGGGACGTCGAGCACGTAGGCGCCGAGCTCGTCGAAGGCCATGGGGACGACGCAGTCGACGACGACCTTCCCGGCCAGCGGGGTGGCCAGCTCGGCGATCGTGTCGGCGTGCCCGGCGAAGGGGACGGCGATGATCACCAGGTCCGCGGCGCCGGCCACGTCGAGGTTCGACCCGCCCTGCACCGAGACCTCCTCGCCGCCCGCGGCCGCCGTGGCCCGGGTGGCGACGTCCGCGGCGACGGACGCACACCGCTCGGCGTCGCGTGACCCCAGCAGCACGCGCTGCCCCGCCGCGGCGAGCCGGACGGCGAGTCCGCGGCCCTGCGGACCGGTCCCGCCGAGCACACCGACGACCAGGTCCTCCACCGAACGCCCGTCAGTCACGTCGCCACCTCTCGCGCGCCGGACCGCCCGGCGCTCCGGTCCCGATCATGCCTTGGTGGCGGACCGGCACGGCCACCCTCCGGGGGCCCGCGCCGGGCGGGGGGTCCTTCGTCAGTCGCCCTCCCAGTCCCGGTCCTCGGAGGTGAGCCGCTCCTCCCGCTCGGCCACCGACTGCAGCGCGTGCTCGGCCTCCTCGCGGGTGGCGTACGGACCGAGCCGGTGCCGCTCCGCGCAGCCGTCCCGGTCCTCGACGGTGTGGTGCTTGAGGCAGTAGAACCACGGGCCCTGCGCCATGTGCGCCCTCCTCCGCGTCGGGTCTGTGCGGCCCACCCTGCCACCGCCGGGCCGCGCCGGTCAGAAGGACTCCGGGGAGGTCTGGTGGTGGTGCGGCGCGGCGCCGGGGCTGTGCGGGTCGAGCCGGTACTCCACCAGGCCGAACCGGCCGGCGGTGGCCGCGCCGGGCGCCACCATCCGCAGCGCGGCGGGGCCGGACGCCGTGAGCGGGGTGGTCGGCCAGCATGCGGACGTCGACCAGACCCGGCTACGGGTGGGACATGGCCGCCACCCTGGCCTCGCGGGATGCGCACGTCCATCGCGAGACCAACGCGTTTCGCCGGAGTGTGCGAAGTCACACTACCGATGCCGCCAGTGGTGCATGCTTGTTCTGTGACCGGGGGGCGACGCAAGGGCACCGACACACTGACGCGGCGGCACGACGCGTCCGTCGGCCGAGGACCGGAGCACCGTATCGCGGCGCTGACCCTCGCCGCGCTGACGGCTGTCGCCGGCCTGATCGGCACGGCGAACCTGTTCATCGACGGGACCCTGCACCACGGCGCCACCCGGATCAGCTACACCGCCGCGATGGGCGCCTGCCTGGTGGCCGCGGTGGCGCTGGCCGTGCGGCAGCGGGCGGGCCGGGCGCAGACGTTCGGGCTGGTGCTGCTCTGCCAGGTCGTCTACGTGATCGTCGTCCTCAGCGTCGCCGAACCGGCGCAGGCGACGCCGCTCATGCTGCTCTTCCCGTCATTCGTCGCCGCCTGGTTCCTCGGCCCCTGGATGTTCGGCGCCACCATGCTGGCGACGGTCGTGGCCTGCTCGATCGCGTTGCAGCACTCCTACGACGGCCCCCTGCTGATCACCTTCCAGGTCGTGATCAGTGCCGGCGTCCTGAACCTGGCGTCGTTCGGCGTCTTCGTGCTCCGCCGCAGGGTGCAGCGGCTGCTGGCCGCCACCCAGGCGCTGTCCCACCAGGACCCGCTCACCGGGCTGTCCAACCGGCGCTACCTGGTCGAGCAGGCGCCGCGGGTGTGGCGCCAGGCCCGCCGCGACGGGTCCCGGGTGGCCGCGATGGTGCTCGACCTCGACCACTTCAAGCAGCTCAACGACGCCCACGGGCACGCGGCGGGCGACGCCGTGCTGCGCGCGGTGGCGACGTCGCTGGCGGCGACGGTGCGACCCACCGACGTGCTGGCCCGCGTCGGCGGCGAGGAGCTCATCGTGCTCGGGCTGGTCAGCGACTCCTCCGAGGCCGGCCGGCTGGCCGAGCGGCTGCGCTCGGCGGTCTCCGGCAGCCGCACCGCCGACGGCCACTCGGTGACCGCGTCCATCGGCATGTCGCTGGTCCGGCCGGTCGACGGGGAGGACGCCGCCGCGGCGATGTGGCGGCTGGTCGACGAGGCCGACGGGGCGATGTACGAGGCCAAGCAGGCCGGCCGGAACCGCGTCGCCGCCGTCCTCCCCCGCCAGCGCACCGTGCGCCTGCAGGACAACCGCCCGCACGAGGACGCGTCCGCCGCCGGCCCGGCCTGACGACGGACCCAGGGCTCCCGCGGCGGGGCCGTGCAGGGGGCCGCTCGACCGGTGGGGACGCCGGTTCTCTGCTTCCCTGTCCTCATGACGCTCGTCGCGCCGGACCCGACCCGCACGGTGCCGCTGCCGCTGCGCGAGCAGGCCGACGTCCGCGACCGGTGGCTCACCGAGCGGCTGCTCGACCTGCTGCCGGGGCTCATGGACCGCGCCGGCATCGACCTGTGGGTGGTCGTCGGCCGCGAGTACAACGAGGACCCGGTGCTGGCCACCCTGCTGCCGGCGACCTGGCTGTCGGCCCGGCGGCGGACGATCCTGGTGCTGCACCGCAGCGACGACGGCGTCACCGCGGCCGCGGTCTCCCGGTACCCGGTGGGCCAGTTCCTGCCGGCCTGGGCGCCGGAGGACGCCCGCGACCTGCCGTCGGCGGAATCGCAGTGGGCCGAGGTGCGGCGGATCGTCGAGCAGGCCGGCCCCCGGCGCATCGGCGTCGACGTGTCGGCCGACTTCGCCCTCGCCGACGGGCTGTCGCACACCGAGCACCGGCTGCTCACCGACGCGCTCGGACCGTGGGCCGAGCGGCTGGTGCCCGCCGAGGAGCTCGCCGTCGGCTGGCTGGAGACCCGACTGCCGGAGGAGATCGCCGCGCTGCACGTGCTCAACCTGCTGGTGCGCGAGGTGATCGAGGAGGCGTTCTCCCCCGCCGTCCTGGTCGTCGGCGAGACGACGGCCACCGACCTCGCGTGGTGGATCCGGCAGCGCTTCACCGACCTGGGAGTGGAGCCGTGGTTCCACCCGGTCGTGGACCTGCAGCGGGCCGGTGTGGCGCCGGTCCTGGAGCGCGGCGCGCTGCTGCCCGCCGTCCCGTACGACTCCCCCGTCGCCCCCGGTGATCTGGTGCACTGCGACGTCGGGACGTCCAGCCTGGGGCTGAAGACCGACAGCCAGCGCAACGGCTACGTGCTCCGCGCCGGGGAGAGCACCGCCCCGGCCGGGCTGCGCCGGGCGATGGCCGTCGGCAACCGGATGCAGGACCTCACGACGGCGGCCCTGCGGGTCGGGCGCACCGGCAACGAGGTGCTCGCGGCCGCGCGGTCCGCCGCGGCCGCCGAGGGGATCGACGGGGACGTCTACTCGCACCCGGTCGGCTTCCACGGCCACGGCGCCGGTCCGGCGATCGGCCTGTGGGACGACCAGGGCGGGGTGCCCGGGGCCGGTGAGCGGGTGCTGCGCCCGGACACCGTCTACGCCCTGGAGCTGTGCGTGCGCGTGCCGGTGCCCGAGTGGGGTGGCCAGCCGGTGCGGATGGCGCTCGAGGAGGGC
This sequence comes from Geodermatophilus sp. CPCC 205506, assembly GCF_051383635.1. Lineage (NCBI taxonomy): Bacteria > Bacillati > Actinomycetota > Actinomycetes > Geodermatophilales > Geodermatophilaceae > Geodermatophilus > Geodermatophilus sp. CPCC 205506. The sequence goes on from NZ_JALPKP010000005.1 coordinate 68,724, forward strand.
ATCGCGCTCACCGGCGAGGGCGTCACCTACCTCGGCGACCGGCAGACCGACCTGGTGCTCATCGCCGGCGCCTGACCGGGCATCGGGGTCACGTCTTCTTCGACGTCTTCCGGGCCGCGGCGGTCTTCCTGCCGTTGGCCTTCTGGATGGCGTCGACGAGCTGCTTCTTCTTCATCGACGACCGGCCCGGGATGCCGAGCTTCTTGGCCACCTGGAGCAGGTGCCCCTTGGTGGCGTTGGCGTCCACGCCGCCCTTGGTCTCGCGGTTCGTGTCGCGTCCGCCGGCGGCCCGCGCGTCGGAGGGCCCCTTCTTGCCGCCCTCCTTCTGCGCCCAGCGGTCGCCCACCTTCTCGAAGCTGTGCTTGACCGCGGCCCAGGCCGTCTGGTTGGCCCGCTGCTCATCGTCGTAGGACTGCATGGCCGAGTCGTAGGCCTTGGCGAAGGTCCGCTGCGCCTTCTTCGGTGAGCGGCGGAGGGTGCTGGGCAGCTCGTCCTGCTTGGCGGTGCCCGTCTTCGTCGTCTTCGGCATGGCGCCCCCTTACCCGGGATCACCTGCGCAAGAACGGGACCAGGTCCGCCACCACCTGGTCGGTTGAGGTCGTCGCGCGCCGACCAGCCGACGGGGCGGACGGCGTCCGGTTCCGGGTCCGCACCGGACGACACGGGCTCAGGCGGCGGCGAACCGCGACCAGTGCCCGCGCTCGCCGTCGGTCATCGCGCGGCTGGTGTCGGTGGCGAAGTCGAACAGCACCATGACGACGTCGGCGCGGATCGCGACCTCGCCGTCCTGCACCAGCTCCTGGCGCACGGTCAGCGACTTCGTGCCCAGGCGGGTGACCCAGCTGCGCACGCAGACCCGCTCGCCGGTCCGGTAGTAGAGCTGGCGCAGGTAGTCGACCTCGAGCCGGGCGAGGATGACCCCGCCGTCGCCCGGCGCCCCCTCGGCCATCGCCAGCCGGGCGTCCTCGACGAGGCTCAGCGCCCGGGCGTGGTTGACGTGGCCGAGGGAGTCCGGGTCCGACCAGCGCAGCTGGACCCAGTGCTCGTGGGTGCTCAGGGCAGGTCCGCGGTGTCCTCGGAGCGCCGGTGGCCGCCCTGGGCGTCGTCGGGGTCGGCGTGGACCGTCCGCTCCTCCGACTCGGCGAGGATCACCTCGGCGGCCACCTCCTCCATGCCGCTGCCCTCGACCTCCCTCTCCTCGGGCAGCAGTTGCGACCGGGTCCGGACGTTGTCCTCGGTGACGTTGTCCAGTGCCTCCGGGCTCGGCTCCTTCTGCGTGGTCATCAGAAACGCTCCTGTTCCGTGCCGACGCCCAGGGCGCGGGCGACGTCCTGCACGTTGGCGAACTCCTGGCCGGCCGGAAGCCGGCGCAGGTCGGCGAGCACCCGGTCGGGGGCGTTGCCCTCCTCCGCCTTCGCCAGCAGGGTGTCCCGGTCGGCCGGCCACACCTCCTTGCCGAGGGCCTCGGCGATCGCCGCGCGGCGTTCGATGTCGGCCTCGGAGGTGCCGGACGGGGTGGCGGGTGCGTGCGGGTCGGTCACGGGGGCTCCCTGGTCGCTCGGGTGGTCACTGGGCCGACGGCGTCGACGCGTCGGTGTAGCGGAGGACGGCGGCCACCGGGACGTCGTCCGGCATCGCCGCCCGCGGCACCACGACGACACCGGCGCTCCCGGCGACGGCCGCGGCGAGCAGCGCACGGTCCGCCGGGACGACGGTGCCGTGGGTGCCCAGGGCGTCCATGTCGTGCTGGTCGACGCCGAGGTCCAGCGGCGAGGTGCCGACCAGCAGCGTGGCCTCGCCGGGCTGGTCGGCCAGCACCAGCGTCTCGACCTGCCCCTTGCGCAGCGCCTCGACGACCGCCGGGGTGCCCGTCACGGCCAGGCCGTGGGCGCCGGCGGCCTGGATCTGCTCGACGGCCTGCGCCTCCTCGTGGCCCTCGTGCTCGGCGACCAGTTCGGCCGCCCGCCGGTCGACCGGCTCGCGGTCGGCACCGGCGGCGCGGCCACCCTCGTCCATCGACACGACCAGGTCCGACCACGAGTCGGCGGCCCGGTCGGTGAGGATCTGCCGGGCCCGGACGTCACCGGCGACCAGCACGAACCTCGGCTGGACCCGGCGCACCAGCGAGGTGATCCGCTGCGCGACGTTGTCCGCGTTGTGGACCCACTTGTTCTCGGCGTTGTGCTGGTAACGGTGGTGCGCCCAGCCGCCGCCCGGGAACTTCCGGATCTGGAAGCTGTCGCCCTCCACCTCGTCCTCGATCTCCGGGCGGCCGGCGAGGGTGGCGACGGAGATGTCGGCCCCGACCCGGTCGGCGACGACGACGATGTGCGGCACCCGGCCGGGCAGCTGACGCAGCACCGGCAGCAGGTCGGGCTGGGGCGACCACGCGGCCACCTCCTGCCGCGGCACGTCGACCAGCGGCTGGTCGAGGACGACGGTGCCGTCGGCCGCGACGACGAGGGCCCGGCCCCGCAGCGGAGCGACGTCACCGCCGTCGTTCGCCTCGAGCAGCCGGCTGCGGGCCGCCTCCACGACCGCCTCCGGCGCGCCCTGCTCGGCCAGCTTCCCGGTGATGGCGCGGACCCGCAGCTCCAGCTCCGTGGCGGCGTTCTCGGTGGTGTGCGTGACGTCGGCGCAGACCGTGGCGTAGGGGCCGGCGGCACTGAAGACCGGCTCCAGGAAGGACACGTCCATGGGGTGCGAACCACTCCTCATCGGCTGGTGGGGACCGACAGCGAGGCCCTGCCCGGGCGCTCCCGCTCCAGCCGCCTACCCACCGGCAGTGGCCTCACACCCGGTGTCGGACGGGCGGGGCAGGGGTAGGCGCGCTGCATGACCGAGCGCGACCAACTCCCGCTGCCCGACTACGACCACCTGCCGGTCGACGGCCTCACCTCGCGGATCCGCTCCCTGGACGCCGCGGGGCTGGAGACGCTGCTCGCGTACGAGCGGGCGCACGCCAACCGCCTGCAGGTGGTGACGATCATGCAGAACCGGCTCACCTCGCTGCGCGCGGGCGCGAAACCCTCGGGCGGGGATCCGACCGCGCCGGCCGCCGACGACCCGGTGCCCGCCGCGGCCGGCTCGAAGGTCTCCGAGGCGACGTCCGGCCCGCCGGTCAACCCGCCGTCCCAGGGGGTCCCCACCAACCCGGCCCAGCCCCGCTCCACCGGCTGACCCGCACCGCGCCCGGCTGACCCGCGCCGCGCCCCCAGCGCGAGACCTGCGAACTCGTGGCCATCGGCCGCTGATGACCACGAGTTCGCAGGTCTCGGCGGGCGGCCGATGCGCCCCCGCTCACCCGCTGAAGGCGTCGACGATGTCCATGGCCGCGGGGCCGAGCAGCACGATGAACAGCGTCGGCAGGATGCACAGGATCAGCGGGAAGATCACCTTGACCGGGATCTGCATCGCCTTCTCCTCGGCCCGCTGCCGCCGCTTGAGCCGCATCTCCTGGGCCTGGGTGCGCAGCACGTCGGCGATCGAGACCCCGTAGACGTCGGCCTGGACGACGGCGCGGATGAAGCGCCGCAGGTCCGGAACCGCGGCCCGCTCGGCCAGCGCGACGTAGGCCTCCCGGCGCGGCTGGCCGACGGCGATGTCCTGCAGCGTCCGCACCAGCTCCTCGGCCAGCGGTCCCCGGCCGTTGCGGCCGGCCCGCGCCATCGCCGCCTCGAAGCCCAGCCCGGCCTCGACGGCGATCGTCATCTGGTCGAGGGTGTCGGCCAGCTCGAGGGCGATCGCCTTCTGCCGCTCCTGGCCCCGGCTGTAGAGGAGCAGTTCGGGGACGACGTAGGCGACGCCGGTGACCACGACGGCCATGAGCACGGTCAGCGCGCCGGGACGGGACACGACGACCAGCAGCCCCAGCCCGCCCGCGGCCGCGGCCAGCACCAGCTTGGCCGCGACCAGCCGCGGCACCGGCCAGTCGGCGGGGCGGCCCGCGCCGCCGGCCAGCCGGTTGAGCCGGGCCACCGTCCCGGCCGGGGTGAGCGAGCGGGTGAGCCGGGGCAGCAGCCCGGATCGCGGCCGCGCGGCCGCGCCGGGCAGCTCCAAGCCCCGGACCAGGTTGGCCCGGGCCTGGACGACGACGTCCTGCGGGCGGGCGAACAGGGCCCAGCCGAGCAGCGGCAGGGCGAGCGCGACGGCCGCGGCGGCGAGCACGGCGGTCGGCGCCATCAGAACGTGATCCTGACGGTCTTCTTGAGCCAGAGGGCACCGACCACCAGGAGCACCGCGGCGATCCCGATCATCGCGTACCCGGCCAGGCTCTCCGTGAAGGCCGACAGGTACTCGGGGTTGGCCACCGACAGGAACGCGATGACGCCGAACGGCAGGGCCATGAGGACGACGGCCGAGAGTTTCCCCTCCGCCGACAGGGCCTTGACCTGACGGCGGATGGCGTTGCGCTCGCGGATGGTGTGCCCGACGGTGTCGAGCACCTCCGCCAGGTTGCCCCCGACCTCGCGGTGGATGGCGATGGCCTGGGCGATCCAGCGGAAGTCGTCGCTGTCCATCCGCTCGGCCACCTCGTCGAGCGCGTCGCCCAGGTCCCGACCGACGCGGGTCTCGTTGACGAGGCGCGCGAACTCCTCCGACATGGGCGCGGCGGCCTCGGCGGACACCGAGTCGACCGCGCGCAGCAGGCTGTGCCCGGCGCGCAGGCTGCTGGCCATCAGTTGCAGCGAGTCGTCCAGCTGGTCGGCGAAGGCCGCCTGCCGACGGCCCGTGCGGATCCGCACCAGCAGCCGGGCGGCCAGCGGCGTGGCGACCGTGGCCAGGACGGCGGGGATCGGCCCACCGAGCAGCAGTGCGAGCGCGCCCAGCACCAGCGTGGCCGACCCGACGAGCAGCACCAGGTCGGGCAGGGCCATGGTCATCCCCGCCCGCTCCAGCGCAGCGGCGCCGGCGGCGATGCGCCCCCGCTTGACCAGCACGCGCTCGACGGCGGCGCCGGCGGCGGCCGAGGCACCGGCGAGCGCCGAGGCCTGCGGTGCGACCGAGGGGTCCAGCCGGGACAGCGGCACCCGGCGCGGACCGGCCGGGAGCACGACCAGCGCGACGAGCAACAGGGCACCGGCGAGCGCGACCAGGCCGGCGAGCAGCACGGCCGGGGACATCAGCCCCACCCCCGCCGGGGCTCGACGGCCCCGAACACCCGCGGCGACAGGGTGATGCCGAGGTCGTCGAAGCGGTCGGTGAACCGCGGCCGGACGCCGGTCGGCGCCGGCTTGCCGAGGAACCGGCCGGCCGCGTCGACGCCGGCGGCGTAGTCGAAGAGGAAGGCGTCCTGGAGGGTGACGGTCTCGCCCTCCATGCCCTGCACCTCGGTCACGTGGGTGACCCGGCGGGTGCCGTCGCGCAACCGGGTGAGCTGCACGACGACGTCCACCGCCGAGGCGATCTGCTCGCGGATGGCCCGCAGTGGCAGGTCCATGCCGGCCATGAGCACCAGCGTCTCCAGCCGGGCGATCGCGTCGCGCGGGGAGTTGGCGTGCACCGTGGACAGCGACCCGTCGTGGCCGGTGTTCATCGCCTGGAGCATGTCCAGCGACTCCCCGCCGCGGCACTCCCCGACGACGATCCGGTCGGGGCGCATCCGGAGGGAGTTGCGGACGAGGTCGCGGATGGTGATCGCGCCCCGGCCCTCGATGTTGGGCGGCCGTGACTCGAGCCGGACGACGTGCTCCTGCTGCAGCTGCAGCTCGACGGCGTCCTCGATGGTGACGATCCGCTCGTCCTCGGGGATGAACGAGGAGAGCACGTTCAGCAGGGTCGTCTTCCCGGTGCCGGTGCCGCCGGACACGATGATGTTCAGCCGGGCCTCGACGCAGGCGCTCAGCAGCTCGGCCATCTCGGGGCTCAGCGTGCCGAAGCCGATGAGGTCGTCGACGCCGAAGGGGTCCTTGGCGAACTTCCGGATGGTCAGGGTCGACCCGCTGAAGGCCAGCGGCGGGATGATCGCGTTGACCCGGGAGCCGTCGGCGAGGCGCGCGTCGACCAGCGGCGAGGACTCGTCGATCCGCCGTCCCACGCGGGAGACGATCCGGTCGATCACCCGCCGCAGGTGCTCCTCGGAGGTGAACCGGGAGCCGGTGCGGACCAGCTTGCCGTTCTGCTCGACGTAGACGTTCTCCGGCCCGTTGCACATGATCTCGGAGACCGTCGGGTCGTCGAGCAGCCGCTGCAGCGGCCCGAAGCCGAGGACGTCGTCGGCCAGCTCGGCGGTCAGCCGCTGCCGCTCCTCGGTGCTGAGCGGGACCCGCTCCTCCTCGACGACCTCGTCGAGCTCGCCGAGGACCAGGGTGCGCAGCGCCTCCTCCGACAGGGTCGGGTCGTTCATCCGGTTGCCCATGCGCTCGAACAGCGCCTTCGCCACCCGGTCCTTGAGCCTGGTGAGCGCGTCGGTGGGGGGCGGGGTCGCCGGGGACACCGGCCGGGGCACGGGGGCCGCGGTCGTGGTGGCCGCATCCGGAGCGACGGACAGGACGGGGGCGTCGGGCGCCGCGTGCCGGCCCTGCGCGGCGGCGAGACGAGACGCGAGGTTCACGACGCCGCCCGGTGCTTGGCCCGGTACCGGCTGGGCTTCATCAGCGGGGTCGCGGCGAAGCGGGCCACGAGACGGCGCAGCTCCTTGACGGCGGGGTCCTTGCGGCCACTGGCGAGGATCGGCACGCCCTGGTTGGTCGACGCCGGCACCGCGGCCGACCGGGGCACGACGACGTCCACCCCGGTGCCGATGGCCGTCTCGACGTCGCGCACCGACAGCCCGCCCTTGGGATCGGCGAGGTTCATGACCACGTGCCGGCCGGCGGGGATCATGCACAGCTCCCGGAGCACGTCGAGCTCCTTGCGCAGTCCGCGGACGCCGGGGACGTCCATGCTGCTCAGCATCACGACGTCGGTCGCGCGGTCGAGCGCGGCGAGGGTCTGCTCCGACAGGCCCGGCGCGGTGTCGACCACGACGTAGCGGAACTCCCGGGCCAGTGAGGTGAGCAGGCGGGTGACGTCGGCGCCCGTGACGCCGTCGCCGGCGGCCGGCGACTCGGCCCCGCAGACGGCGTAGAGCCCGCTCGGGTGCTGGGTGAGGAAGGTCTTGAGGACCATCGTGTCCTCGCTGGCCGGACCGTGGACGGCGTCGGGCAGCGTGTACTCGGGGGTGAGGCCGAGCGCGGAGGCGACGTCGCCGAACTGCACGTCGAGGTCGACCAGCACGGTCGACTGCGGCGCCGCCGCGGTGAGTCCGAGCGCGAGGTTGGACGCGATCGTGGTCTTGCCGACCCCGCCCTTGGGCGAGGCGATGGTGATGACCCGCCCGGTGTACCGGGCGGTCTCCTCCACCGGGCGCAGCACCCGCCGCCGGCCGGCCGCGGCCGAGCCGGCCCGCTCCACGGCGGCGCGGATCGCCGCGGGCTCCGCGCCGGGGGCGAGCAGGTCGCGGATCCCGGCGCGCATGGCGGCCTGCAGCATCTCCGGCGAGGGCTCGGCCAGCAGCACCACGCTGATGCCGGGGCACTGGACGTCGAGCCGCTGGGCCAGCGTCAGCACCTCCTGCGGCGGTGCCAGGTGGCCGATGAGCAGGACGTCGGGCAGCTCGCCGTCCCGCAGCTGCTCGAACAGCCGGGCCGGGTCGCCGGGCAGGCGACCGGGCGGCAGCACCTGGACGTCGCCGTCGACCGCGGCGTGCACCCGCTGGGCGAGCTCGTCGTCGGCCGCGGCCAACACCACGCGACTCACTTGGTTCCTCCGTAGACGGTGCCGAGGCCGGCGAGCTGGTCGCCGTACACGTTTCCCTGGTTGACGATCGTGGTGCCGGAGGAGTCCGCACCCTCGGGCTCGAGGGACAGCCACACCGTGCCGTGCTCCATGCCGAAGACGACGAGCTCGGCGTCCCTGGCCGGCACCGCGAGCGTGACCATGAGGCTGCCCTCGGGCGCGCTGCCCGAGGAGACGGTCTCGGTCTCCGACCCGGTCGGCTGTACCGGGGCGCCCTGGACCTGGGTCACCAGCACGCCGTGCAGGGTGGCGTGCGTGACGCCGATCTTCTTGCCGGCCTCGTTCTCGAGGTCCATGGAGACGTAGACGCCGATCTCGTCCCCGGCGGCGAGCCGGCCGCCGACGGCCCGCTGCGGCTCGAGCAGGACGCTGACCTCCGAGGCGCCCGGGGGCGGGGCCACCGTTCCGGGCACGGCGAGGGCGTCCGGAGCGGCGAAGCGGCTGGCGAGCACCTGCTCCCCCGGCTGGAGGGCCACCGTGGCGACCTGCCCCGCGAGGGCGGCCAGGTCGGTGACCGCGTCGTCGACGACGGCCTTGGCCGGCAGCTGTTCGACCCGGACGTACTCGCCGAGCGTGTCGGCCGGCGTGCCCTCGGGGACCGGCTGGTCCACCACGAGCACCTCGGCGGTGCGCACGCCGGCCAGGGCGCGCGCGTCGGCGCCGCGCACGTAGGCGAGCAGCACCACGGTGCCCACCACGGCGAGGAGGAGCGCCGCGGTGGCGGCGAGGAGTCGGCGTCTCAAGGCGGGGCCCCTATCGGATCAGTCGGAGGACCCAGGCGCCGAGTGAGGGCGCGCCGGGGCCGTAGGAGAAGGCATCGGAGGTGTCGACGAAGCGGGTGAAGAAGCCGCGGATGCACCGCTCCTCGCCCTTGCAGGGCGTGCCGGAGTCGTACTGACCGCCGAAGTGGTAGCTGGTGATCGTGAAGGCGGCATAGCCGTAGACGTGGTACCAGGCGTGGCTGCCGGTGCCGCCGTAGTCGTCGAAGATCGGCAGCAGCACGGTGCGACCGACGAGGGCGGCGAGGTCCTCGGGGTCGCAGCCCTGCGAGGGGTTGTTGCCGGTCTCCGAGGTGAACCGGCCGCCCACCGAGCTGGTGGCCCGGCACGTGGTCCCGTTGCCGTTGGTGACCAGCCAGCCGAAGCCCCCGGGGACGAACATGTGGGAGGGCCCGGTGCAGCCGGTGTCGCTCTTCTTGGGCAGCACGATGGTGCGCTCGGTGGTCGTGGACGGGATGCCGCCGCCGGTCTGCGCGGCGAACTCGCACCACGAGAAGATCAGCGGGAGGGCCGCCGTCCCCGCGCTCGGCGCGCCCCAGGCCACGGTGGCGGTCGCCTGGACCTGCGTCGCCTCGTGGCCGAGGACCGGCGCGAACCAGTGCTCGGTCGGCGTGCTGCCGGTGACGGTGACGCTGGTCGGGTCGCTGCCGAGCACCGGCGGGCCCGCGGTGGCGTCCCCGAGGTTGGCGTCGACGAGGGCCTGGGCGGTCGCCTGCATGTTCCCGCAGGCGCCGCGGGCGCAGTCGCGGGCGACGGCGAGCGCGGCGGCGTCGGCGGCGGTCTGCAGCCGCGCCTTCTCGGCGTAGAGGGCGCCGACGTCGACGGCGATCGCGGTGAAGCCGAGGACGGGGACCAGCAGCAGCGCGATGAGCACCGCCGAGGCTCCGTGCTCGCCGGCCAGCCGGCGGCGGAGGGCCGTGCGGCCGCCGTGGCGGGGGGCAGGGGGGGCCTTTCTCAGCCGTTGCACCGCATGACCCCCGTCCCGGACAGCTCGATGCTCACGCCGAAGAAGTCGGTGAGGAACGGCATCGGGTACTCGATGGTCACGCGCACGTTGGTAGTGCCGGTGCTCGTCATCGGGCACGCGGCCGGTGTGACGGCGATCTGCGCGTTGGTGATCGCGGGGTCGAGCGTGGGCGCGGCGTTGCGGACGGCGGTGCGCGCCGCGGCGGGGTCGTTCTGCAGCGCCATCACCCGGGCGCCCTCGCGAGCGGCGGCCGACAGCGTGCCCTGCACCTGGAAGGCGTGACCGAACTCGGCGATGCCGAGCACGAGGATCAGCAGCAGGGGGATGATCATGGCGAACTCCACCGCCGCGGCCCCGCGTTGCTCCTGCAGCCGGTTGCGCATCGATCCCCGCCTCCTCTCCGTGGTCGTGGCCCGCTCGTCCGTGTGCGACGGCGCAGCGGCTCCCGGGGGAGGAGCCGCTGCGCCGCGGTGCTGGGTGGGGCCGGGCTCAGTCGCCGGCGGTGGACAGCTCGTTGCCGATCTGGTCGAAGAGGCCGGACAGCTCGTCGCTGAGGAACATGACCGCGCCGATGATCGCGATGGCGATCAGGCCCACCATGAGGCCGTACTCGACGGCGGTGGCGCCCTTCTCCTCGCGCTGGACGCGGTCCTTGGCGAGGGCGACGAGGGTGACGAGAGTGGCGAGCGGGTTGATCACGGGGGTTCTCCTGGGGGGACGGGCCGTCCGGTCCGGATCGGTCGACCCGGCCTTGCGGCAGTGAGAACCCCGTCGGGCATTCCGCTCGGCGACTTGAGGGTCCTTCCCCCCATCGATCGACCCGCGTCACTCCCCCGGGTGTACGGGGCCCGGCATGTCACCCGGAGTGACCGGGATGACCGGGTCGTGCCGGGAGCCGCCTCAGACGGGCAGCGCGGTCCACCAGATGGCGACGGCGGCGCCGGCGAGCATCGCCGGGCCGAACGGGAGCTCGCCGCGCAGCCCGATCCGCCGCGCGGCGAGCAGGCCCAGCGCCACGACGGCCTGGACGACGAAGCCCGCGACCGCCCCGCCGAGGACCGCGCCCCAGCCGAGCCAGCCGAGGTACAGGCCGAGCAGGGCGGCCAGCTTCACGTCGCCCATCCCGAGCGCCCCCGGGGAGAGCAGGGCGAGGACGAGGAAGGCGGCGAACAGCGCCGCGGCTCCGAGGACGGCGCGCAGCAGGGCCGGCCAGGCGCCGTCCAGGGCGGCGGGCAGCACCAGCAGGGCGGCGCCGGCGCCGAGCGCGGGGAGCAGCACCCGGTTCGGCAGCAGCCGGGCCCGCAGGTCGATGACGGCGAGCAGCACCCCCGCGCCGGCCAGGAGGAGGAAGGCGGGCAGCTCCCAGGAGACCCCGAACCGCAGGCCGACGAGGACGAACAGCAGCGCGGTGACGATCTCCAGCACCGGCGGGCGGACGGCGGCGGCTCCGGGGCGGGCCAGGTCACGGACCCGAGCGCTCGGGGGCCACGGGAAGCGCCCGGCGGCGCGGTTGACGACCACGCCGCCGGCCACACCGGCGACGAGTGCGACCAGTGCCGCGAGCGCGACGACGACGGTCACCGGGTCCTCACGTGCACGACGCAGATGATGACACAACGGAGGCGCGCGACCGCGGAGCGCCACCTCCTCCTGTCGGGTGACTTCCGGGGGCCGGCCGACGGACCGGGGTCACGGGTCCGCCGGCCGGCTCCTCGGGCCCTGCACGGTGGAGACGTCGCACCGGGCGGGGGCTGACGAATCAGGCAGTTCCCCGTCCGGCGGGCCGCGGTCGCATCCGTCCTGCTCGGCGCGGGGGCCCGACCCGCCGTCGCCCCGGATGCCGGGACGACGGCGCGTCATGGATCGCCGGATCCGCGTCCCGCGGTGGACGTGCTGGTCAGGTGCCACCGGCGGCGCCGTTCGGCGCGACCGGCCGGTGCCCCCGGGCGTAGCGTCTCGTCGCATGGAGGCCGTCGACCCGGTGGATGTCGCGGGCATGGAGTCTGCGGACGTCGCAGGCCTCATCCCCCTCGTCCGCCGGATCGTCGCCGCGCGCGTCCCCGACCAGGCCACCGCCGACGACCTGGTGCAGGAGACGCTGGCCCGGGTGCTGGCGGCGGCGGGCCGGGTGGAGCCGGGGATGCTCGAGCCCTACGCGATCGTCACTGCCCGCAACGTCGTCACGTCGATGTGGCGGGACGCGGACCGGCAGCGCCGCCACCTCCACCGGGTCGTCGACCTGCGCCCGTCCGATGCGCCCGACGAGGGCGTGCTCGCCAGCGAGGACCGCGCGGCCGTCGCCGAGGCGCTGACCAGGCTCTCCGACCGGGACCGGGCGACCCTCCTGGCCCACGAGGTCTCCGGCCAGGACACCCGCTCCCTCGCCGCCGAGCTCGGCTCGACCGCCGGTGCCGTGGCCGCCCAGCTCAACCGCACCCGCGCCCGGTTGCGCGTGGAGTACCTCCTGGTCTCCGAGCGCGTGGAACCCCCGACCGAGCGGTGCCGCCCGGTGCTGCTCGCCATCTCCGGCGGCGACCGCCGGCGCCAGCGGGAGGTGGACGCGGCCCGCCACCTGCTGGAGTGCGACCTCTGCGCGAGGCTGTCCGAGCCCCTCGTCGGACGCGGCCGCGCCCGGGAGGACGTCGTGCGCGTCCCCGTCCGCACCGATGCCGACATCGTCGGGGCGCGCCAGGCGGCCCGCGAGGTGGCCACCCAGCTCGGGTTCTCCCCCACCGACATCACGCTGATCGCCACGGCGGTCTCCGAGATCGCCCGCAACATCGTGCGCTTCGCCGACGCCGGCGAGATCGTGGTCGAGCCCGTCGAGCAACCGCGGACCGGCATCTCCATCGTGGCGCGCGACTCCGGCCCCGGGATCCCCGACGTCGAAGAGGCCCTGCGGGACGGCTACAGCACCTACCGGGGTCTCGGGCTCGGGCTTCCCGGTGCCCGACGCCTCATGGACGAGTTCGCGGTCCTCTCCGAGAGCGGCCGCGGCGTGACGGTGACGATGACGAAGTGGCGGGGAGAGCGATGACGAGGAACGAGGACGCGACCGTGACCGAGGCCCGCCCGCACTCGACTGCGCACGCCGACGAGGACGTCCTGCTCCCCCAGCTCGTGGCCCACCTGCGCGAGCACCGGACCCGGTTGCGGCAGGAGTGGGCCTCGCGCATCCAGGGGGCCCACCTGCTGCAGGCGATGACCTCTCAGGAGATGGCCGCCGAGACCACCCTGGTCTACGACAACTACGTCGAGGTGCTCGAGACCGGCAGCGTGGAGGCGCTGCAGCACTATGCCCGCGACCTGTCCGAGCGGATCATCCCGCGCGGCGTGGAGACCCACGAGGTCGTGGGGATCGTCCTGCTGCTGCGCGACGTCCTGGCCCGGTCGCTGTTCGAGAAGTACCAGGGTGACCTGCCCCTGCTCAACCGTGTGCTCGACGCCTACGAGCCGGCCGCGAACCGGATCGCCAACACCGTCGCGGTCAGCTTCGTCGACGAGCGGGAGCGGGTCATCCGGCAGCAGCAGGACGCCATCCGGGAGCTGTCGACGCCGGTGCTCCCGGTCCGGGAGCGGCTGCTGATCCTGCCGATCATCGGTGTGCTGGACCAGGAGCGCGCGCGTCAGCTGACCGTTCAACTCCTCAGCGGCATCCGCACCCACCGGGCCAAGGTCGTCGTCGTCGACATCACCGGCGTCCCGGACGTCGACGAGTCCGTCGCCAACAACCTGGTCCGGACGGTGGACGCGTCCCGGCTCATGGGCGCCAGCGTGATCATCACCGGTCTGTCCCCCGAGATCGCCCAGACGCTGGTCACCATCGGGGTGGATCTCAGCAAGATGAACACGATCGGCGACCTGCAGGGCGGGTTGGAGCAGGCCGAGCGGCTCCTGGGGTACACGGTCACCCGGGGCAGCGAGACAGGTGGGCCATGACACCCGGCCCGCGGCTGTTCTCCATCCTGCGGCAGGCCCCGTACCTGATCGCCTCGGTGCACACGGCGCTCGACGACTCCCAGCTGGTCCGTTTCCAGGAGGACCTCGTGGAGCGGATCGGCGCCGACCGCGCCCGCGGGGTGGTCATCGACGTGGCCGCGCTCGACGTCCTGGACTCCTTCGGCACGCGCACCCTCCGGGACATCGCCGAGATGGCCCGGCTGCGAGGCGCGGTCACCGTCATCGTCGGCATCCAGCCCGACGTCGCCTTCGCCATGGTGGAGCTGGGCATGGACACCGGCACGGTCATCACCGCGCTGGACCTCGAGGAAGGACTGGAGGAACTGGACACACGACTCGCCGCCCCGCCGGTGCCGGGGCCGTGACACCGCACGGGGACCTGCTGCGCGACTACCGCGCGGCCTTCCTCCGGTACCTGTCGAGGCAGGAGGAATCGGCGCTGACCACCGGCTACCAGCTCGGGCGTGGCACCCTGGCCGCGGGTCGGAGCCTGCTCGAGGTGGTGCAGGTGCACCACGACCTCCTCGCGGAGGTGCTCGCCGAGACCCCTGCCGGCGAGGTGCCGCAGGTGGCCCGGTCGGCATCGGCGTTCCTGCTGGAGGTGCTGTCGAGCTACGACATGGCCTACCGCAGCGGATCTCGCGTCATCCCCGTCGGGCGGGGGCGTCTTCCTCCCTGACAGCGCTCCTCTGGAGGTGACGGACGTGACCGAGCTCGCCCACCGTGACACGCACAGAGGCCCCGTCCGCACCGGACGGCAGTTCGCCGAGAACCGGCTCGAGATCGTCGAGCTGATCCGCCGCGCGGCCGTCTACGTGGAGACCGCCGCCGTGCTCGACCGGCGGGCCGGCCGGTGCGCCAGCCCGGCGCTGGCCGACGTCCTGCGCGAGCGGGCCGCCACCCACCGGCGGAACGCCGAGCGGGTCCGCGCCGATCTCGCCTCGCACGGGGTCACGCTCACCGCCGGGAGCCGGCCGTGGCGGTGATCGTCCTGCTGTTGCTCGCCTGGGCGCTGGTGACGGCCGCCTGCGCCCGCTGGTACGCCCGCGCCCTCACCGCCGCCGACGAGGCCTCCCGGCCGCTGGCCCCCGGCCCCGACGGCGACCGCTGCACCCCCTGAGCGCCCCCGCGGCCGGTCCGCGTGCGGCACGCTTCCCGGCATGAGCGAGACCGCGCAGGTCGCCCTGGCCGTCGTCTGCCTGCTGGTGTCGCTGCTGGCCGAGCTGACCGCCCTCGCGCTCCTGATCCGGGAGAGCCGGCGGACCGGTGCCGCGCTGCGCGCCTGGCGGGACCGGTCCGGCGATGCCGGGCTGCTGGTCGACGTGCTCCTGGGCAGCCAGTTCGACCGGGCGAGCGCCCTCGTCCTGCTGGTCGTCGGCGTCCTGACCGGTGCGCTGGGCGGCGTCCTCGTCCTGCTGGTGGCCCGCTGACCGCCGGCCCGGGCCGGACCCGGTGACGCTCCCGTGACGGTCGCGTGACGGCACCGCGCCGAGGATCGCCGCGGATCCGACGAGAGCGGAGGTGCGCCATGTCCGTGGCGGTCTGGCGGGATCTGTGTGCCGTGGCCCCGAGCCCGGAGCTCCGGGAGCGGCTGCGCGAGGAGTTGCGGCAGTTCCGTGCCGACGCCGAGTCGCCGATCCTGCGGCAGCTGACGCTGCCCCGCAGGCCGCGCTGGCCGGGGTTCGACGACGGGACGATCATCCCGGCCGACGAGTTCCCGCTCGGCACGCCGTACAGCGCCATCAGCGGTGCCGCGGCGGAGCGCGCCCCGCTGCGCGGGAAGGTGCGCGTCGTCGTCGTGCTGGTGGACTTCGCCGACCACCCGATGAACGAGACGCCGCAGCACTTCAACGACCTGTTCTTCTCGACCGGCGTGCTGCCGCGCGGGAGCGTCACCGAGTACTTCAAAGAGGTCAGCGGCGGCAAGATCGACCTCGTCGGAGAGGTGGTCGGCCCGTACCGGATGCCGCGGACCCTGGCGTGGTACGCCAACGACAACTTCGGCATCGGCCGGCCGACCGGCACCCCGCGGGCGCAGCACATGGCCCGCGACGCGGCGGTCGCGGCCGACCCGCAGGTGGACTTCAAGCCCTACGACAACGACGGCAACGGCTACGTCGACGCCTTCGTCGTCGTCCACGCCGGGGGCGGCGGCGAGGCCACCGGCGACTCCGGGGACATCTGGTCGCACAAGTGGGTGCTGACGTCGCCGTACCGCACCGACCGCACCCGCATCTACGCCTACCTGACGATCCCCGAGGACGCGAAGATCGGCGTCAGCGCGCACGAGCTCGGCCACCTGCTGTTCGGCCTGCCCGACCTCTACGACACCGACGACACCTCGGAGGGGGCCGGCAACTGGTGCCTCATGGCCGGTGGCTCGTGGAACGGCGGCGGTGACCTGCCGGCGCACCCGTCGGCCTGGTGCAAGCTCAAGCAGGGCTGGGTGGAGGAGGTCAACGTCGAGGACGCGGGGACGATCACGTTCGACGACGTCAAGACCAGCCGCACGGTCCACCGCATGTGGCGGGACGGCACGCGCGGCAAGGAGTACTTCCTCGTGGAGAACCGGCAGCGCACCGGGTACGACGGCCTCATCCCGGCCGGCGGCCTGCTCGTCTGGCACATCGACGACGCCCAGACCACCAACACCGACGAGTTCCACTACATGGTCGGCCTGGTGCAGGCCGACGGGAAGCGGGACCTGGAGCGCAACCGGAACCGCGGCGACGCGGGGGACGTCTACCCGGGCACGAGCGCCAACACCGCGCTGACGCCCACGTCGACGCCGAGCTCCGACTCCTACGCCGGCCAGGACACCGCCGTCTCGATCACCGGCATCTCGACGTCCGGGCCCAGCATGACGGCCACCGTGTCGGTGAGCCCGCCGCCCGCACCCCCGTCGCAGGCACCGAGCGCGGCGGCCGGCGAGGGGCTCGCCGGCGTCCCCACGCCGCGGGCGGACGGCGAGGTGACCAGCGCGCTGGCGAAGCTGAAGTCCGACATCGCCGCCCTCGAACAGCTGGTCGTGTCCGGAGGGACAGGGGCGGACTGAGGACGGTCACCGCGGACGGCGCCGCGACCCGGCGCCGTCCTGACGGTGGCGGGGCGATGACGTGGTCCAGGTCGTCGAGAACCTGACCCGGCTCTCGGGGCCCATCGTGTCCCGGGAGCCGGACCCGCGTCGGGACGGCTGGGACACGGTCGTGGTGCACGTGGAGGACGCCGCTCCGGTGGCCGGCATGGCCGATCTGCTGTCCCGGCGCCGGGGCGAGGACCTCGCGGTGGCCTTCCGCCGCGCGCTGCTGGGCGAGGCCGGGGCCGGTTCGAGGCTCACCTTCCGGGCGCGGTTCGCCCCCGACGGCGCCCTGGCCGAGCCGTACCCCGCCGAGGGCGACCTGCGGGTCGAGTAGGCCGTCTCACCAGTAGCCCCTGGCGCCGTCGAGCTGCTCGCGGAGGACGTCGAGGTGGCCGACGTGCCGGGCGACCTCCTCCAGCACGTGCAGCAGCATCCAGCGCAGGGTCAGCTCGGTGGCGCCGTACTCGGCGTTCCGGCCGCGGTCGTCGAGGTCGGCCGCGGCGACGATCTCGTCGGAGACGGCGCACTGCCGGGCGTACTCGTCGAGCAGCTGCTCCAGCGGGGTGTCGCCGACCTCGAAGTCGGCCGCCTCCACCTCCCCGAACTGCGGGTTGCCGTCGGCCGGGCGGTCGAGGAACAGCACCTCGAACCAGCAGTGCTCCACCCAGCGGAGGTGGGAGACCAGGCCCGCGACGGTCATGGCCGGCGAGGTCGGCAGTAGTGCCCGGCGGGCGTCCTGCTCCGAGAGCCCCTCGCACTTGTACGGGACGATCGCCCGCTGGAGATCGAGCCAGCCGAGCAGCTGGGTGCGCTCGTCGGCCACACCGGGTGGGCGGATCCGTGGAGGGGTCACCCCCGCGGACGGTAGTGCGGGGTGCCCGGGCTCAGCACCGCCTTTCCGCCGGCGTCCTCGGCTACGGCAGCGTGGCCACGAAGTCGCGGGCGCGCTGCAGCCAGCCGGCGAGCGCCTCGTCGGTGACGTAGCCGGCGGGGTCGACCAGGACGAAGGCCGAGAGCCGCTTGCCGCCCAGTTCCATCGGGCCGACGTGCGGCTCCTCGAGGGTGCGGGCCACCGCGTCGGGGCCGACGCGGACCAGGAGCCCGGTGCCGGTGACGCCACAGCACATGCGGCCGTCCACCGAGAAGGACAGTCCCCCGCCGACCATCCGCTTGTCGACGACGTCGCCGTGCGGGGCGAGGAGTCGTCGGACCCGCTCGGCGGTGTCCCGGTCGTAGGCCACGGCTACGCGGGTCCGGCGGCAGAGGGCCTCAGCCGCGGGACGTCGACTCGCACGTCTGTCGATCCTGCCGTCCCCGCTGACCTCCAGGAACATGGATGCCTCACCGACCGATCGTGGGGCCGCGACCTCCTGGCCCCGATGTGGACCGGCACGATGAGGCACCGGAGGTGGACGTGCAGTGGAACAGGTTTCAACTCCCGCCTCCGAACTCGCCTCTGCTCGTGTTCGGGTTCGCGCTCGTCACTGCTGGCCTCGTCGGCGGGGGGCTGGAGGCGGCTGGGGTCGCGATCCCGGTGCTGGAGAGACCACTGGTCCGCCTCGGAGTGGTCTCGCTCGGCGTCGTCGCCGCCGTGGTGAGCTTCCTGATCACCGAGTCCCCAGCGGCGCCGAGGGGGAAGAACATCTCCGCTTTCCCCATCACCGCACGAGAGGTGCGCAAGCTCTGGGACCTCCGCGAACAGGCGGCTCCCGAAGAGCTCAACGGCGAGCAGATCCCAGGGGATGCGGTGGTCCTCACCGATCTCCGGCTGCTGGATGTCAGGGCGGGCGATGAGGTGGACATGTCGTTCGTCTACTCGACGAAGTACTCGGCCTGTGGAGCTTCACTCACCCACCCGAGCGCCGAGTGGGGGAGCTTTCGTGGCGACGACAAGGCCCGACGACTGAGGGTGCACGTCCCGCGGCGAACAAGCGACACGCCACTGAGAGTGGTCAACCAGGTCGCCTACTTCGGCGGCTGGCGACAGCCGACCCAGCAAGACGTCAACACCCAGCTGGACGAGCCCACCGCGGAACTGACTTTTTTGATCGTCTTCCCCCTCGACCGCAGGTGTACCAGCGTCTACGGGGAGGTGCGTGAGAAGCAGAAGAACGAGTGGGAGCCCGTTGCCGCCGACGATGGGCCGACACGCTTGGAGGACGGGGGCCTCGTCTACTGGCGACCGAGCCTCGACCCGGACGTCGATCGGTCCATCGGACGCCGGTTCAGGATCGTGTTCCAGTGGTGAGCGACCGTCCGAGAGCCATCACGATGGTCCGCTCATTCCTCCGGGGGAACGCTCAGGTCATGACGCGGCCATGCGACGACCGACTCCACCCGTCGGCACCGCCCACCGACACGGCACCGGAGCATCCAGGAATGACAGCGAGCCAGGTTCAATGGGTACAGCCCGCGGCCTTCATTGCTGGGGCAGTTGCCATATTCGGTTGGTTTGTCGCCTACTCTCTTCGCTCTCACGAATCGCAGCGGGAGAACCGGCGAGCGACGTACGCGAAGGTCCTCGGTCCCACTGCGGAGTGCTTGTCCAGTCTGCGCCAGGCTCGCGACGAGGATCGCCCGACGTGGGTGGCTGACAGGCGAAGCGGTTTCGACGAATCCCTGGTCCGACTCATCGCTGCCGTTGGCGAGGTCGACCTGATCCGCAAGAGCAAAGTCTCATGGACGGCCTTGGAGCTGTGGCGAACGCTGTCGGACGCACGAGCACTGGCCGACATCAAACACATCGACAAGCAGGAAGACGTGGAGATCTTCCGACACGACGCGAACGGCTACCACGAGCGGGGCCGGCAGGCGCGGGAGGACTTCCTGCTCATGGCGGGCCGCTCGCTGGAAGCATGGCCTCTACGCCGATGGCGAGACATGCGTTCAACTCATCGCAAGCAGAAGGTAGCGGACATCCGCTCGAGCGCGCGAGCGGCGGAAAGGCGCTCGAGCGACGGCTGAGCGGTTGCAGTTCGATTGGGGTCATCCATCACCCGCTGCTTATGGTCGCAGCCCGCGGCGGGCCCTCGGTCACACACCTTCGGGGGCCGACGTGGGACCAGCAACAACGAGCCTCACCATCGTCGCCCCCAGCCCGCCGTCGAGCGTTCCCGCAGGAACGCGGTCAAGGCAGCTGGCTTGGCGACGTTCCCGCGGGAACGCCGTGGCGTCGGGCCATGCGCTGGACTGCTTGCGTACGGTGCTCCCCGACCAGAGAGTGGACGAGTCGATCGCGGACGAGGGAGACGGAACCGTCGTCCACGCGTGACGCCGGACGGCCGTGGCCAGTCCGCTCGCCACGGTTGAGGTCTGTCCCCGACTTCGGCGAGGGTGCCCCTCACGGGAGACCGAGGGCGCCCCACCGTCGACAACGGAATGCAGCGGCGCGGCCGGCACCCGCAGCGGTCTGCACGATGCCCCGACCGGCGCGACGGCGGGCCGTCATCCAGCAGGTACCGCACCGCCACCCGGCCTTCGGCTGACATCCTGCAGGAGGCGACAACCGACAGGAGACCCGATGACCGGCGGATTCAACTTCCCGAAGCCGGAGTTCGACATCGAAGCGACCGTCGAGCGTGCGATGGCGCTGATCAACCGGACTCTCCAGCCGTCCCTCGAGGAGGCGCAGAAGGTCGTCGACAAGGTCCGAGCGAGCAAGCCCCTGGTCGCGCCGGGGGAGCTGGTGAGCCAGGTGACGCGCGGGAACCGGATCAGGGCGGCGCGAGCGGTCTCCTACTCGCTGCCGTCGATCGTGCCGGGTGTGGGAACGGCGATCTCGGCAGCCGCGATCCCGGTCGCGTTGAGGGAGGTCCTGAAGGAGTCGGTCAGTGCGGCAATCAAGGTGGGACTGCTCCACGACCGGGACCTCACCGACCCCGAACTCACCCGCATCGCCGTCCTCCTGGTGCTCACGGAGGGAGCGGTCAAGCTCGACAGGACCGGCCGGATCCGTCCCGACGCCATCCTGGGACCCCACGCGTCGCTGTTGGCAGGGGCCGCTGCGTTCGACGCCCTGGTGGCCCTGCCGGCGGAGGAGCGGCAGGAGATCGCCGCTTCGGAGTCGGAGATCCTCCGGGCATGGGCGCTGGCGATCGGACCGCCCCTGCTGGCCGGGCTGCTGCCCTTCGGCTTGGGGCCCATGGCCGCCGCGAACTACATGCAGTACGTGCTGAAGGGCACGATCACGGCCGCCTCGCGGGTCTTCGGGCCCGCTGATCCCGTGCCGGTGACCGTCGAAGCGATCCCGGAGCGTGAGGTCCGGCAGGGCGCCCCCGAGTCCTGAGCCGAGAGGGCCTCGCGGGACGCCGTTCGCACGGCCAGGCGCTGACCGCATGAGTGGTTCAGCGAAGCGCGACGGATGAGTCGGCCTGCACGCCGGACTCCGTGCGGACCGACAGGTCGCTGTCGGGCGGTCGATCGCTGCCCGCCGTGCTTCGAGGAGGGCTGACCGCTACGTGGACGTCAGGGCCGTTTCAGTGGCCAGGCGGATCGCGTCGTAGCAGTTGCAGGCGCGGGCCTCCAGGCGCGGCCGGTCGATGATGGTGATCCTGCCGCGGACGTACGTGAGGCAGCCGTCCTCGGCCAGTGACTGGGCGACCTCGCTCACCGAGGTGCGGCGCACCGCGAGCATCTGGGCGAGGAAGTGCTGGGTCAGCTCGAAGGTGGGGCTGTCCATCCGGTCGGCGGTCATGAGCAGCCAGCGGGCGGCGCGCTGGCGCACGACGTGAACCCGGTTGCAGGCGGCGTTGCGCGCAACCTGGGTGAACAGTGCCTGGGCCGAGCGGCGCAGCATGTCGGTCAGCGGGCCGTCGACGTCGGCGAGGTGCGCCTTGAGGTCTGCAGCGGCCATGGACAGCGCCTCGCCGGGCACCTGGACCAACGCTCGTTCCGTCGGGATGCCTGCACCGAGGACCAGCGGGATGCCGACCATGCCTTCTCGGCCGATCGTGGCGGTCTCCACGACCAGGTCGACGCCGAGGTCGGCGACGATCGAGACGACGCCGACGAGCGGGAAGTGCACGGCCTCGATGGCCTCCCCCGGCTCGTGCAGCACGACTCCCGAGAGGAGCGGCGTCGGCCGCAGCGCCGGCAACAGTCTGGCCAGCGTCGCCGGGCCGAGGCCGGCGAGCACGGTGTTGCGGCGCGCGGTGAGCGGGTCGATCTGCACGGGTTCCTCCGATGCCGGCGTCGGCGTGCCGCGACCGGCCGGCGGGTGGTGGTCCCTCGTCGAGGTCGGTGCGCGTGGCGGAGGCTGCTCCTGCGTGCGGGGCGATCCCATCGTCGCCGACGGGGTCGATACCTGCCCGGTGGGCGAGGTCCGCCCTGCGCAGTCAATGTCGGGTACCGTGCTCAACGCCGTCGTTCGTTCCCGCAGTCGTGGTGCAGCAGGTCCGTCGGCGCAGCCCACTCAAGACGAGGGTGGGGCCCGTCCGCGAGACGGGCGCGCGACCTGCTCCTCGGCAGGCAGTGGTCGAGGTCGCCAGGCCGCAGGGCGTGAGGAGCGGCGCTGGTGACCGATCGCACCGACAGTCAGAGCGTGCCGCAGACCCGGGCGGCCCTCGACGAGCTCGGCCGGCTGCTCTTGTCGAACCAGACCCCGCAGTCGGTACTGCAACGCGTTGTCGAGCTGGTCCAGCAGGCGATGCCTGCGGGCGCCGAGGTGTCGATCACGCTCATGCGCGGCGAGCAGCCCGCCACTGCCGCTTTCACCGGATCACTGGCCGGCGACCTCGACGAGAGCCAGTACGCGCGCGGTCACGGTCCCTGCCTGGAGGCTGCCCTCGGCGGTCACGTGGTCGAGATCCCCGACGGCCGCACCGAGGACCGATGGCCGGACTACCTGCCGACCTTCCTCGAGCGCGGCGCGCTGAGCTCGATGGCCGCGCCCGTGCCGGCGGCGCACCTGGCCGCGGGACTGAACGTGTACGCGCGCGTGGCCGAGGCGTTCACCGCCGACGACCGGGCTGCACTTGCCGCGTTCGCCGCCTATGCCGGCGCTGCGTTGACCAACCTGGACGCGCTGCAGGATGCCCGGGACCTCGCTGACAACCTGGAGAAGGCGATGGAGTCCCGGTCGGTCATCGAGCAGGCCAAGGGTGTGCTGATCGAACGGTTCAAGCTCACCGCTGACCAGGCCTTCCGACTGCTGGCGGACGCCTCGATGAACACCAACCGCAAGGTGCGCGACGTCGCCGACCACCTGGTGCTCACCGGAGAACTCGACCGCACCCCCGCGACTCACCGCCCGCCGCGCGCACGAGACACCTGACCGGGCAGCCCGCACCGCTGGAGGGAGCCGCCATGCCAGACCCCGCTCCGCACGTGCCGGACACGGCACCGCCCGGACCCGACGAACTGGCATCGGCACTGACCCAGATGGCGGGCCTGGTCCTCTCCCGGGAGACCGTCGACACTGCCCTTGCACTCGTCACCACGCTTGCCGCGACCACCACTGCAGGCACCCTGGGTGCCGGGGTCACCGTCGTCGACGAGCACGGCAAGCGGTCGCGCGCAGCGTCCAACGCTGCCGTCGAACAGGCTGACGTGCTCCAGTACGAGCTGGACGAAGGACCCTGCCTGACCGCCTGGCGGACCGGGGAGCTGGTGCGGATCGATGACACCGCCACCGACGGTCGGTGGCCGCAGTGGAACGAGGCGGTCAGTCGGATGGGTGTTCGCTCGGTGCTGAGCACACCGCTGATCGTGGGCGCGGAATCGATCGGCGCGATGAAGGTCTACTGCGAGCGGCCGCAGAACTACGGACCCCAGGACGAGCACGTCATGCGCCTGCTCGCCGCACAAGCCGCGATCCTGCTGGCCAACTCCCAGAGCCTCCAGGAGGCCCGCCGGCTCAGTCGGCAGCTGGCTGATGCGCTGGCCAGTCGGGACGCCGTCGCCCGGGCCACCGGCGTGCTGCTCGCCCGGGGCGCCGCCAGCGAGCAGGACGCCTTCGCCAGGCTCTCCGACGCCGCCCGGCAGGCCGGCCACCCTGTCCACGACGTGGCCCGTGCCCTCCTGGCGGCGGTGGCCGCTCGCAACGCCCGCTCCGCCGGTGCCTGACCGCCACGACCATGACCATCGATGAGCGCCACCGGCACATGGACAGCGCGCGGGTTCGGGCCGAGCTGAGTGTGCGGGACATGTGGTTGCGCTACCTGGCGCTGGGCGGCACCGGCGACGCCTTCGACCTCGACGGCTATCTCCAGGGCCTGGTGCCGCTCGAGGGGCTCCAGCAGGACGTCCTCGCCCAGGCCCTCAACGAGGCACTCGCGGACCGCTACCGGGCCGACTGCGTTCCGCTGTCGACACCGCCGCTGAGGGATGTGATCGACGAACGGCTCGACCGCGTCATCGAGGAGATGCTCGGCGAACGTCCGTCGTCTCCGCGAGTGGATTCCGACCGAGGAAGGCCGGGCACGGAGAGCAGCTAACGGCCGGGCGGACAGGCGGTCCGGCAGCCACTGCTCGACTGCCGGACCTCGGCCGCCAGCACGGGGGTCCGTGCGCGACCACGGCGATGCCATCCGCGGTCTCGACTGCTGAGGCCATTGGTCGTCCGGGTGTGGAGAACGTGGGGAGGTCTGCGTCCCGTCGTGCGGACTTCCCGCCTCTCGGTCGGTCGGTCGTGCGGTCGCGCAGACGAGGTGGGCCCACACGCGCTTGCGGCCGACTTCCTCCACCCAGCCGTGGCCGTCGCTGAGCCGGGCCACCAGAGAGAGCCCGAGGCCCCCGAGGGCGGCGTCGCGCCCTTCGGCCGGGATCGGTGGCCGGTCGGGCGCGGCGTCACTCACCTCCACCAGCCAGCCGGTCGCGGTGATCGTGACGGCCACGTGGGCGGGTGGGCTGCCGTGCCGCAGCGCGTTGGAACCCAGCTCCTCGAACGCCAGCAGCAGCCAGGAGACGTCGTCATCGTCGGCGCAGGACGGCGAGAACCCGGCGGCCACAGCGCCGCGCAGCCGCCTGCGCAGGACGGCGAGGTCGATCGGTGTCTCAGGGCTCCCCGTCCACGCCGACGGAGGATCCGTGGCCGGGGCCGGTGGTGGCTGCTGGCCGTCTTCTCGACCGGTCCATCTGCTACGGCGGGCGCGTCCAAGGTACCCGCGGTCGCCGCCGGCGGGACACCGACCGCTGCTTCCAGGGAGGCCGCCGTCGGCGGCGTCCGCGGCCGAGTTGCGGACCCTGGGCGGACTGTCGCCCCCGCTGACTACATGAGCTCTGGTCAGAGGGGCGGGCGACGGACGAGTCGGCCTGTACGCCGGGTTCTGTCCACGGGTGCCTTGCGGCCTCCCGATGGGCGGTCATCCATCTAGGCCTGCCGTTGCCGGCAGGCTCGAGCGGTCCACCCGCAGGCATCGGGCGGGCAGCCCTCGAACGCCTGCGCAGGACGGCGGTCGCCCGCCGTCCCTCTCGACCTTGCTCCGGGTGGGGTTTACCGAGCCACACCGGTCACCCGGTGTGCGGTGGTCTCTTACACCGCCGTTTCACCCTTACCAGCGCGAGCGCTGGCGGTCTGTTCTCTGTGGCACTGTCCCGCGGGTCGCCCCGGGTCGCCGTTAGCGACCACCCTGCCCTGTGGAGCCCGGACGTTCCTCGGCGGCGGGGTCTCCCCCGCCGACGCGACCGCCCAGCCGACTCGTCCGTCGTGCCCACAGTCTAGAACGCGGTGAGGACACGGCCCACCGCCGCCGCTCAGCCCCAGTACAGGTTGAAGCCGACCCGCCGGCCGCCGTCCTCGGCCAGCGTGCCCATGTCGATGACCTGACGCGCCTGCTCCTCGACCGGGTCCTTCGACAACAGCTCCAGGTACCGGCGGTGCTCGCACAGCGAGGCGACCGCGGCGTCCACGTGCTCGGCGACGTCGAGCACGTGCGCCGGATCGGTCATCTCCTGGACGGCGATGTACTGCACACCGCGCCACGGCTCCTCGGTCAGCTCCGGGAAGATCCACTCGTTCCCCGCGTCGGCGACCGCGTCCAGCACACCCTGGCCCAGCGCCCGGTGGTCGGCGGAGTTCACGTAGGACGGCGATACCCCGGGTGGCGACCACGTGGCGCCGAAGTACCCGGTGACGACGAGCTCCGGCCGGTGCCGGCGGATGGCCCCCGCCAGGGCCCGGCGCAGGTCCAGCCCCTCCACCAGCTGGCCGTCGCGCAGCCCGAGGAACTCCACCTCGGTGACGCCGACGACGGCGGCGGACCTCCGCTCCTCCTCCTCGCGCAGCGGGCCGGCCTCCTCCGGCGGCACCCCCGCCATGCCCGCCTCGCCGCGGGTGGCCAGCAGGTAGTGCACGTCCTTGCCGGACGACGTCCAGGCGGCCACCGCGGCAGCCAGGCCGTACTCGATGTCGTCCGGGTGCGCCGCGACGACGAGGGCTCGCTGCCAGTCGGCGGGCATGGGCTGGGTCGGCATGGCGGCAGTGTGCCGTCAGCCGACCGTCGGCCGGTAGGTCAGCAGCGTGATCCCGGCACGGAACTCCTCCGCGCCCACCCGCCGCAGCCGGACGTCGACGCCGTCGGGGAACAGCCGTCGCCCCCGTCCCAGCACCCGCGGGTGGACCAGCAGCCGGAACTCGTCCACCAGCCCCCCGCGGATCAGCGCGTGGCACAGGGTGATGCTGCCGGTCACGCCGACCTCGCCGTCGTGCGATGCCCGCAGCACGCGCACCTCCTCGACGGGGTCCCCGGGCAGCACCCGCGTGTTCTCCCAGCCCGGGTCGGTCAGCGTGCGGGAGACGACGTACTTCCGGACCTCGTCGAGGTGCCGGGTGATCCCCGTCGTGTCGGTCTGCGCCGGCCAGAGGCCGCGCATGTCCTCGAACGTCCGCCGCCCCAGGAGGAAGCCGGTCTGGGCGGCCATCTGCTGCTGGATCACCGCCAGCACGTCGGAGGTGTCCTCGTCGTCGCCCTGCGGGTCGAACCACCCGTCGAGCGCCTCGATGACGCCGTCCAGCGTGCAGTTCTGCGTGACGACCAGCTGTCCCATGCCAGGACGACCCGGCGGGGGCCGGGAACTCATCGGCTGCGCCACCATGGCGCCGTGGTCGACGACGTGGACCGGACCCACCTCCGCCGGTGCGTGGAGCTCGCCCGCGCCGCGCTGGACGCGGGCGACGAGCCGTTCGGGTCGGTGCTCGTGGACGCCGCCGGCCGGGTGCGCTTCGAGGACACCAACCACGTCGCCGGCGGCGACGCCACCCGGCACCCCGAGTTCGCGATCGCGCGGTGGTCCACCGAGCACCTCACCCCCGCGGAGCGGGCGGCGGCGACCGTCTACACGTCCGGGGAGCACTGCCCCATGTGCGCGGCCGCGCACGCCTGGGTGGGCCTGGGGCGGATCGTCTACGCCAGCTCCTCGGCCCAGCTGAGCGGCTGGCTGGCCGAGCTGGGGGTGCCGCCGGGACCGGTGCGTCCGCTGCCGATCGGCGACGTCGTCCGCGGCATCGTTCCCGAGGGGCCCGTCGCCGGGCTGGACGAGGAGGTGCACGAGCTGCACCGCCGGTTCCACGGTCGCTAGCGCGCGGCGACCGCCAGCAGCACCTCGGTCAGCTCACGGGGCGCGCTGACCATCGGATCGTGCCCGGTGGCGAGCTCGACCAGCTCCCAGCCCGGCTGGGTGCGCACCAGCTCCCGGGAGGGGTCGATGGTGCGCAACGCCGGCGCGGTGCAGTCGACGAAGGTCCGCGGCCGGGCCGCCCAGCGGTCGGCGTCGAAGTCGAGCGGGTCGTCGTAGACGCCGCCGGGTTGCGGGGTCTGCCGCCGCGCCACCCACTCCGCGTCGGCGCCGGTGAGGCCGAACACCCCGGGCGGCGGGGGCGGGATGGTGCCGGTCCGCTCGATCGCCGCGCGCCGCGCCTGCCGGACGTCCGGCGGGTTGCGCGTCGACCAGCACTCCCCCGGAGCCGGGACGACGGCGTCGACGTACACCAGCCGGCCGACCGCACCGCCCAGCCGGTCGGCCGCGCCGGTCGCCACCACGCCGCCGTAGCTGTGCCCCACCAGCACCGCGTCCCGGCACTCCTCCGCCCGGACCGCGGCGACCACGTCCTCGACGTGGGTGGCGAGCGTGATGTCCGGCGCGAGCTGGTGCGCCCGGTCCCCCAGCCCGGTCAACGTCACGGCGAGGACCCGGTGCCCGGCCGCCCACAGCTGCGGCAGCACGCGCCGCCAGCACCACGCGCCGTGCCAGGCCCCGGGCACCAGGACGATGTCGGCCACGGCGGTCACCGCCCCCCGCCCACGAGCAGGACGCATCGCACCAGCGGCGTCCTTCCCGGTGACTCCACGCCGCCACCGTAGGCTCGCCGCTCGTGTCCGCCCTCGACCTGGCCGTCGCCGCGGGCGTCGCCCTCGTCGCCGGCGTGATCAACTCCGTCGCCGGCGGCGGCTCGCTGATCCTCTTCCCGACCCTCGTCGCCCTCGGCCTGGGCACGGTGGCCGCGAACGTGACCAACTCGATCGCCCAGTGGCCCGGCTACCTCGGCGGGGTCCTCGGCTTCCGCCGCGAGTACGCCGGCCAGCGCGGGCGGCTGCTGCGCTTCGGCCTGGTCGCCCTCCTCGGCGGGACGGCGGGCAGCGTCCTGCTGCTCACCACGCCGAGCGCGGCCTTCGACGTCGTCGTCCCGGTGCTGGTCCTGCTGGCCAGCCTGCTGCTGGCGGTGCAGCCGCTGCTCACCCGGCGGCTCCGGACGACCGAGGACGGCGGCCCGCGCCGGGACCCGGCCTGGCTGTACGTCGCGCTGTTCCTGGCCACCGTGTACGGCGGCTACTTCGGCGGCGCGCTCGGCGTGATCCTGGTCGGCGTCCTCGGGGTGGGGCTGCACCGGCTGAAGCTGGCCAACGCGCTGAAGTCCGCGCTGTCGGCGGTCACCGCCACCGTCACCCTCGTCGTCTTCGGCATCTGGGGGCCGGTCGACTGGCTGGTCGTCGCCGTCGCCGCCCCGGCCAGCCTGCTCGGCGGGTTCCTCGGTGCCCGCATCGCCCGCCGCATCCCCGCCACCCCGCTGCGGGTGTTCATCGTCGTCTTCGGGGTCGCGGTGTCGGCCTACCTGTTCACGCGCATCTGACCTGGCCCCATCGGGTGGACCGCCCCCCGGCGAGCGGTACTGCCGGTGGTGTGACCCCGGCCACCCAGTGTGGTCGGTGGGACGGACGGGTCCACACCGCCGCGGACACGCGCCCGCGGACGCCCGGATCGGCGCCGGAGCTGCCTACCGTCGACCCATGCGCGAGAACCGACTCTCCCCGGTCCGGACCGCCGGCGACTGCCCCACCGCCCGGGTCCAGCGGCTGCACCTGATCGCCGCCGCCCGTGCCGCGGCCGTGCAGCCGACGTCGCCGCAGCAGGTCGCCGACATCGTGCGGGTCACCGTCGACGACGAGGTGGACACCGGCACGTTCACGGCGATCGTCGCCGACATCTCCTCCGACGTCCTGCGCTGAACCCTGGCGGTTTCCACGGAAACCGACGGGTTCACTCCCCGCCGCGGCCGGGCTCCCCGATGGCGATCATCGCCTCGACCGCCCGGCGGGCCCGCGCCGCGGTCTCCGGGTCGACGTCGACGGCCCCCTCGCCGGTGCGGAGCGTCCGCAGCAGCTTGGCCGGCGTGATCATCTTCATGTAGCGGCAGGCGGCGCGGTCGTTCATCGGGATGAACGCGGTGCCGCTGTTCAGGCCGCGCAGCTGGTGCAGGATGCCCACCTCGGTGGCCACGAGCACCTCGCGCGACTGCGTCCGCGCCGCCTCCTCGACCATGCCGCCGGTGGACAGCACGCGGGTGCGGTCGGCCGGCACGTCGCCGTGGCTCACCAGGTCGAGCACCGAGGTCGTGCACCCGCACTCGGGGTGCACGAGGATCTCGGCGTTCGGGTGGGCGGCGATCTGCGCGCGGACGTCGGCCGGGCTGATCCCGGCGTGCACGTGGCACTCCCCCGCCCAGATGTGGATGTTCTCCCGCCCGGTGACCCGCTTGACGTGCGCGCCGAGGAACTGGTCGGGGCAGAAGAGGATCTCCTTGTCGGCCGGGATCGACCGGACGACGTCGGCGGCGTTGGACGACGTGCAGCAGATGTCGGTCTCCGCCTTCACCGCCGCGGTGGTGTTCACGTAGCTGACGACGACGGCTCCCGGGTACTGGGCCTTCCACTCGCGCAGCTGCTCGGCGGTGATCGAGTCGGCCAGCGAGCAGCCGGCGGCGTGGTCGGGCAGCAGCACGGTCTTGCCCGGCGAGAGGATCTTCGCCGTCTCGGCCATGAAGTGGACACCGCAGAAGACGATCTCCCGGGCGTCGGTCTGCGCGGCGACGCGGGAGAGGTAGAGCGAGTCGCCGGTGAAGTGCGCGACGTCCTGGATCTCCGGGACCTGGTAGTTGTGCGCCAGGATCACCGCGCCGCGCTGCGCGGCCAGCTCGCGGACCTCCGCGGCCCAGGTCTCGTACTCGGCGGCCGACAGGGTGCGCTCGTCACCGACGACGGCGGACGTGGCGGGCGCGATGGTGGCGGTCACGGATCTCCTCGGGTCGGGCGTGCGGCCCCATGATCTCCCGCGCCGGCGGTCTGCCGGGTGTGGCGTGGGGCACTCCCTACAACGCCGTCCCCGCGGCCGCCCTTCCCGCAGGACCATGGACCCTCGACCGCCGACCGGGGCGGTGCTGCGATCCCGGCATGGTGACCCTGACCTCCCGCGTGGTCGTCCCCGCTCCGGTCGAGGCGACCGCGGCGCTCGTCCTGGACCTGACCCGGGACCGGGAGTGGCGGCCGGCGGTGGTCAGCATGCAGGTGGACCCGCCGGGCCCGGCACGGGTCGGGCAGCGCGCCGTCGAACGACTCCGCTTCGCCGGGCTGACCTTCGTCACGCCGACCGAGGTGGTCGAGGCCGGTCCCACCTCGCTCGGCTTCGAGGGGGGCACCCGCCAGATGACCGTGCGGGGACGGCGGACGGTGGAGCCGCGGCCCGACGGGGGCTCCCTGGTCACCGAGGAGCTCACCGTGCTGCCCCACGGCCTGTTCCGCCTGGTCAACCCGCTGCTGACCCCGGGGTACCGGTGGCTGCAGGACGCCGACGTCGCCCGCATCCCCGCCGCCGTCGCCGCCCAGCGCGTCTGAGGGCCACCGCCGGCGTCAGCGGCGGACGTCGTAGACGAGGTGGGTGACCCGCCGCCCCTGGACGATGCGGGGGTCCTCGAGGAGCACCTCGGGCGGGCCACCGGAGCCGAAGTACGGCCGCCCCGAACCGAGGACGACCGGCACGAGGTTGACCACGACCTGGTCGATGAGGCCCTCACGGAGCGCCTGGCCGCCGATGTCCCCCGCGGTGACCGAGACGTCCCGGTCCCCGGCGTACGCCTTGGCCTGCTCGATCGCGCTGCGGACGCCGTCGGTGACGAAGGTGAAGGGCGCGGTGCCGAGGTGCGGCCAGTCGTCCGGGACCTCGTGGGTGACCACGAAGGCGTGCTCGCCGTTGGGCGGCACGCCCTCCCAGCCGTTGGTGACGTCGAACAGGTGGCGGCCGACCACGCCCGCGACCATCCGCGGTGTCATGGACCGCAGGAAGTCGGCGGTCTCCGCGGTGACGTGGAAGACGCGCGACTCGTCGGTGAAGGTCATGGCGACGTCGCCGTTGCCGTACCAGTCGAACAGCGGCCCCACCGAGTCGTCCTCGCGGGCGATGTACCCGTCGAGGGACACCGCCGCGAAGAGGATCGCCCTGCCCATGTCGCCCGCCTCCCCTGGTCGCCTGTCGTGCAGGGGAGACGGCCGGGGCACGGTCAACTCATCGGGTGAGGACTAGCGCAGGTGGCTCGTGTCGTTGACCAGCCGGACCGACGCGCGCCCGTCGGAGCTCCACGCCACCGTGCAGAACGACGCGGCTTCCAGGAACACCCGGTGGACGACGTCGTCGGCCACGTCCAGCCCGGCGGCCAGCAGCAGCTTGATCGGTGTCACGTGGCTGACGACGAGCACCGTGCGGCCGGCGTGCTCGCGCAGGATGCGGGCGCGGGCCCGGCCGACCCGCACGCTGACGTCGGCCACCGACTCCCCGCCGGGTGCGGCCACGGTGACGTCGCCGATGAACCGGCGCGTGGCCAGCGGGTGCTGCGCCCGCGCCTCCTCGGCGGTCAGGCCCTCGAGCCGGCCGAAGTCGAGCTCGACGAGGTCCTCGTCGTACTCGACGGGCAGCCCGAGCTCGGCGGCCACGGCCTCGGCGGTCTCCCGGGCCCGGCGGATCGGCGAGGCGACGACGACCTCGATGCCGAGCTCCGCGGCCCGCTTGGCCGCGGCCGTGACCTCCGCCCGGCCGGTGGCCGACAGCGGCAGGTCGTTACGGCCGCTGTAACGACGCTCGGGCGTGTGCTCGGTGCGGCCGTGCCGCAGCAGATGGGTCACCGTGGTGACGGTGGGCGCCGGCTGGGCCACCGGCTGGACGTCGTCCTCGGTCGTGGCCGGCTCGGCGGCCAGGTCGCGGCGGACCGGCCGCCCGTCCATGGCGCTGTTGGCCAGGGCGTCCGCGGCGCCGTTCTGCGCCCGCGGCACCCAGGTGTAGCGGACCCCGCCCAGCTGCCGGGCGATCGCCTTGGCCTGCAGCGCGAGCTTCTGCATGTCGGGGTGCTTGATCTTCCAGCGACCCGACATCTGCTCGACGACGAGCTTGGAGTCCATCCGTACCTCGACCTCGGCGCCCGGGTCGAGGTCGAGGGCGGCCTGCAGCCCGGCGACCAGGCCGCCGTACTCCGCGACGTTGTTCGTGGCCCGCCCGACGGACTCCGCCCGCTCGGCGAGCACCCGCCCGGTCGTCGCGTCGCGGACCAGGGCGCCGTACCCGGCCGGGCCCGGGTTGCCCCGCGAGCCGCCGTCCGCCTCGACGATGAACCGCCGCGTCACAGCGTTCCCCGTTCGACTCCGCGCTCGATCCGCTCCTCGGTCGCTGGCGCTCCCTGCGATGCTCCCTCGCGCGTCGTCTTCACAGCCCGGACTCAGCCGTGCGCACCAGGATCCGGCCGCAGTTGTCGCAGCGGACCACCTCGTGGGGGTCGGCGTTCCGGACGGCGGCCAGCTCCTTGCCGAACAGCTCGATGCGGCAGCCCTGGCACTGGCGCGCCTTGAGCATCGCCGCCCCCGTACCGCCGGTGTGGCTGCGGATCCGCTCGTACAGGGCCAGCAGGTCGGCCGGGACGGTGGCGACGGCCTCCTGCCGGGCCTTCTCGTGCTGGGTGGTGGCGTCGGCGATGTCGGCCAGGGCGTCGTCGCGGAGCTGCTCGGCGCGCTCCTTGTCCGCCTGTGCCCGGCCGTGGCCCTCCTGCGCCGCGCCCAGGGTCGCCTCCGCGGTCTCGAGCTGCTCCATGAGCTCGAGCTCCTGGTCCTCCAGGTCGGACTGGCGGCGGGCCAGTGACTGCAGCTCGTGCTGCAGTTCGGTCATCTGCTTGGCCGCGACGCTGCCGGAGTCCAGCTGCCTCTGGTCCTTGGCCGCGCGCTGCCGGACGGTGTCGACGTCCGCCTCCAGCCGCTTGACCTCCCGCTGCAGGTCGCGCACCTCGGTCTCGGCGCGGACCACCTGCGCGGCGAGGTCGCGTTCGGCCTCCGCCGCGGTCTCGACGGCGGCCAACTCCGGCAGCGTGCGCCGGCGGTGCGCCAGCTGGGCCAGCGCGACGTCCTCGGCGGCAACGGCCAGGAGCTTCTGCTGGTCGAAGTGGTCGGCCTTCACCCGCTCAACCTACCTGCGGGGCGGCCGCTCCCCCGGCGCTCCACGTCCACGGGTCGGTGCGCCGCTCGGACACCCGCACCTCGACCCGGCCGTCCAGGTCCCGGCGCAGGACGTCGGCGGCCACGGGCAGCCAGGGCCACTCGGAGGCGAAGTGCGCGACGTCGCACACCGCGGGCCCGGGGACCTCCTGGGCCTCCGACACGGGGTGGTGGCGGAGGTCGCTGGTCAGCAGCACGTCGGCGCCGGCCGCCGCGGCGGCGGGGAGGAGCGAACCGCCGCTGCCGCCGCAGACCGCCACGGTCTCGATCCGGCGTCCGGGGTCCCCCGCCACCCGGACGCCGCCCACCGTGGCGGGCAGGCTCCCGGCGACCAGGTCCGCGAACTGGCGCAGGGTCAGCGGCGCGGGCAGCCGGCCGATCCGGCCGAGCCCGGCACGCGGGTCCCCGGCGGCCGGCAGGAGGGGCGTGGTGCCGGTGAGACCCAGCGCGGCGGCCAGGGCGTCGTTGACGCCGTTGCCGGGAGCGCGGTCGGCGTTGGTGTGCGCGACGAAGAGCCCGGCGCGGGCCCGGATGAGCCGGTGCACGACGCGGCCCTTCGGGTCGTCGGCCGGCACGGCGGAGACCGGCGTGAGCAGCAGCGGGTGGTGGGTGACCAGCAGCTGGGCCCCGGCCTCGAGGACCTCGTCGACCACGGCGGAGACCGGGTCGACGGCGAACAGCACGCGCTGCACCGGCTCGCCCGGGTCGCCGCAGACCAGGCCGACGGCGTCCCAGTCCTCGGCGAGCGTGGGGTCGTAGCGGGCCTCGAGGGCGGCGACGACCTCCCCCAGGGTCACGGTCACCCGCCGGACTGTAGGTCAGCCCGTGAGCCGGTCCACCCGGGCCTCCCCCTCCGGACTCTCCGCGCCGGAAGGCCGGGACGACGGCGGACTTCCGGCGCGGAAAGTCCGTAGCGACGGCGGGTCAGACGGGTGAGCGGGAGTCGACCGGCGACCGCGGGACCGGGATGAGGCGCGTCGTCCCCGACGGCCACCGGCGGGAACCGACCAGCACGTGCGCCATCACCGTCGGCGCCATCAGGCTCGCCGGCGGCGCCTCCAGGTGGGCGACCCGGAGGAACGCCGTCCCCACCGCGGGATCGAGCGCGGCCGCCCGGTGCACCCTGCCGATGT
This sequence comes from Geodermatophilus sp. CPCC 205506, assembly GCF_051383635.1. Classification (NCBI taxonomy): domain Bacteria; kingdom Bacillati; phylum Actinomycetota; class Actinomycetes; order Geodermatophilales; family Geodermatophilaceae; genus Geodermatophilus; species Geodermatophilus sp. CPCC 205506. The sequence continues at coordinate 103,157 of NZ_JALPKP010000005.1, forward strand.
ACCCGTTGACCACCCGCGTCCGGCGGTCCAGCGGCCCCCGCACGCCCGGGATGCGCAGGTCCCCGCCGACGGCGATCTCCCACGGGACGTCGACGACCGGCTCGATCGCGCGCCAGAACGCCCGGGGCAGCGCGGGCCCGTCCACCCCGCGGCGCAGGACGTCGCGCAGCGCCAGGGCCTCCAGGCAGGCCACGGTCATCCCCTGGCCGTAGACCGGGTCGAAGCTGCAGACCGCGTCGCCGGTCACGAGGAGGCCCTCCGGCGGCCGCGCCAGCCGCTCGTAGCGCCGCCGGACGGACGCCGGGAAGCGGAACCGCCGCGGCTCGGTGATCGGCTCCGCCGAGGCGATCACCTCGTGCAGCATCGGCGAGGGCAGGGTCGCGGCGTATGCATCGAAGCCGTCGGGGTCGATCGGCGGACGGTCCCCCAGGTAGCCGCCCAGGGCGCAGATCCACCGGTCGCCCTCCTGCGCGAGCAGGAAGCCGGCGCGCGGGTTGCCCGGCGTGGCCGCGATGACGATCCCCCTGTCGCCGTCGAGCTGGCCCGGCTCGCGCCGGTACCACCGGGTGGAGTAGGCGACGTCCACTTCGACCCGCTCCTCCTCCGGCGGCTCGGCGCCGAGCGCGGCCAGCCAGTCGGGTGCGCGCGACGTCCGCCCGGACGCGTCGACGACGAGGTCGGCGTCCCACCGCCGGCTCTCCCGGTCCGCCGGGTCCCGGCGGTCCACCGCGGCGACGCCGCGCACTCGGCCGTGGTCGTCGGACACGAGACCCCGGACGTCCACCCGGTCGAACAGCTCGATGCGGGGGTCGGCCAGGGTCCGGCGCCGCACCTCCCGCTCGAGGAGTGGCCGGCTGATCAGGATCCCCTGCATGCCGGAGCGGCCGCGGGCGATGGTGTAGCCGTCGTTGACCCAGCGGAACTGCTCCTGGACGTCGGCCACCAGGCCGCCGCGGGCCACGAGCTCGTCGATCAGGCCGGGGAACAGCTCCTCGAGCCCGCGCAGGCCCGCGGCCAGCAGCCCGTGCGCGTGCGCGCTCTGCGGCACACCGCCTCGCGGTACGGCGTCCTCCGGCAGCGTGTCCGAATCGAGCACGGTGACCCGGCCGAACCGCTCGGCGAGGACCCGGGCCGCCAGCAGCCCGGCCATGCTCGCGCCGACGACGACGGCGGCGCCGTCCCGGCCGGTGGAGGAAACGGTGGTCATCACTACCTCCCGGTCGCGCGCCGCCCGGTGCGGCGGCCGCTCGGCCGAGCGTGGCGGCGGGGAGGCCGGAACTGATGCGTAGGACTACGCGCCGGGCTACCCGTCCGCGCGGGCCAGGCCCAGCTCCGCCATCCGGCGGGCGGCGGCCGTCCGCGAGCGGACGCCGAGCTTCCGGTAGGCCGAGCCGAGGTGCCCGCCGACCGTGCGCTTGCTGAGGAACAGCGTCCGCGCGACCTCGGCGTCGCTGCACCCGCGGGCGACCAGCCGCAGCACCTCCAGCTCCCGGGCGCTCAGCGGCTCGGGCAGCGCCCCGGGTGCCGGACCGGCCGCCGCCAGCTCCACCACCTGGTCGGCCAGCCGCGCCCCGGCCGCGCCGCGCCGCCCCGCCACCACCGCGACCGCCGCCCGCAGCTCGGCGGCCCCGGCGTCCCGGCCCAGCGCCGAGAGGACGGCCGCGCAGACGCGGGCCACCTCGACGACGCGCAGGCCGTCACCGAGCTCGGCGAAACCGGTCGCGGCGCGGGCGCACGACCGCGCCGCCTCCTCCGGCTGCTCCGCCGCGAGGTGCCACTGCGCGTCGTGCAGCGCCCACCGGGCCACGCCCCAGCGGTCGTGGACCTCCTCGCTGGTCCGCTCCGCCTCGCGGAGCGCGGCCGCGGCGTCGCGCAGCCGCCCGGTCCGGAGCAGGGCGACGGCGGACATGCCGGTCGCCCGTCCCACGGCCCACCGGTCCCCGGCCACGACGAACAGCGCCCGGGCCTCGGTCAGGAGGCGCGCGGCCGTCTCCGGGTCGTGCTCGGCGAGGGCCAGCAGGCCGTGCCAGTACGTCGCCCCGCCCAGCGTCCAGTCGTCGCCGGCGGCCCGGGCCCGCGCGGCGCTGGCCTCCACCAGCTCCCGGCACTCGGCCAGGCACTCCGGCTCCCCGAGCACGGCGGTGTCCAGGCAGACGGCGGCCAGCCGGTGCAGCACGATCGAGGCGTCGGCGTCGTCACCCAGGTCGTCGTAGAGCCCGAGCGCCTCGGTGAGCGCCGCCCGGGCCTCATACGGGTCGTCCTGGTGGCGGGCCAGCCAGCCCAGCGCGTGCAGCAGCTCCGCGCGGTCGGCCGTCGTCCCGGCGCCGGTGGCCAGCGCCGCCCGGGTCCAGGTCAGCCCCTCCGGGAACCGGCCCAGCCGCCACCACGCCCACCACTGCACCACCACGAGGTCGACCAGCAGCTCCTCCTCCCCGGGGGTCCGACGGGCCCAGCTCAGCGCGGCCCGCAGGTCCGGGCTGCGCGCGTCGAGGTGGTCCAGGGCCTCGCGTTGCGCCGAGGGACCGGCCGGTCCCCGCACCGCAGCCCCGAGCCGGCGGGCGAGCGCGAGGTGGGCGCCGGCGTGCCGCCGTGCGGTCTCCTCCAGCTCGCCGGCCTCCGCCAGCCGTTGCGCGGCGTACTGGCGCACCGGCTCGAGCAGCCGGTAGCCGCGCCGCGACGGGTCGGGCAACGAGCGGACCAGGTAGCGCCGGACCAGGGAGTCGAGCACCGCGCCGGCGTCCTTCCCCGGGTCGCCGGCGACGGCGGCCGCGACGTCCCGGTCGAAGGGGCCGGCGAACACCGCCAGGCGGCGGAACAGCACCCGCTCGTCGGCGTCGAGCAGGTCGTGGCTCCAGGCGAGGGTCGCGTGCAGGGTGCGCTGCCGGGCGGGCACGCCCTGCCGGTCGTCGACGAGCACCCGGAAGGCGTCGTCCAGCTGCTCGTCGAGCTCGGCCGGGGCCACCACCGCCGTCCGGGCCGCGGCCAGCTCCACCGCCAGGGGCATGCCGTCGAGCCGGCGCACCAGCCGCGCCACGGCCGCGAGGTCGCCGGGGCCCAGCGCCGCGCCCGCCGCGGCGGCCCGGTCCAGGAACAGCTCGACGGCCGGTGCGGCCGACACCGCCTCCGCCGCGGTCGCCGGCTCCGGGGGCACGCCCAGCGGCGGGACCTCCCACACGTGCTCGCCGGCGACCCGGAGCGCCTGCCGGCTGGTGGCCAGCACCCGCAGGCCGGGGCACTCGGGCAGCAGGGCGAGGAGCAGCTCGGCGATCTCGTCGGCCAGGTGCTCGCAGTTGTCCGCGACGACGAGGACCTCGCGGTTCCCGAGCGCGCCGGCCAGCGCCTCGGCGTCGGCCCGGCTGTGCTGCAGCCCGAGCGTGGTGGCGAGAGACGGCGCCACGAACGCCGCCTCGCGCAACGGCGCCAGCGGCCACCAGGCGACCGGCGTGCCGGCGTCGCGCTCGCGGGACGCCGCGGCCAGGGCCAGCCGGGTCTTGCCGCACCCCCCGGCGCCCACCAGCGTCACCAGCCGGGCCCGGCCCAGCAGGCCGGCCACGGTGTCCAGGTCGGCGGACCGGCCCACGAGCGAGGTCAGCGGAACGGGCAGCGCGGTGGTGCCGCCGTGCCCCGCGGCCCTCCCCCGCGCCGCGGTGGCCGCCGGCGCCTGCCCAGGCACCCGTCCAGCGTGCCCGTCCCGGCGCCCGGGGCCAAGCGGTCAGGGCGCGCCGTCCACCGGCCGGGCCATCGCCACCCGGCGGCCGTGCCGGTCGAGCCCCAGGGCGTGCTCGGCCGCGCGCAGGGCCTGCAGCTCCGGGCCCACGTCGTCGGTCTCCCGCCAGCCGTGCCGGGCGTACCAGGGGCCGTTCCACCGCACGTCGGCGTAGGTCAGCAGCGTCACTCGCCGGCTACCGGCGGCGCGCGCCGCCTCGACGGTCGCCGCCAGCAGCGCCGCTCCGATCCCCTGGCGCATGGCGTCGGGGTGCACCGACAGCTGCTCGAGGTGCACGTCGCCGTCGACGAGCTCCAGGACGGCGAACCCGCGCACCGGCCGGCCGGCCACCAGCACCCGCCACGCCCCCGCGCGCACGTCGGCCGGCGCCGCGGGCGGGAGGTCGAGGACCCCGCGCGCCCGGAACAGCTCGTCCGCGGCGTCCTCCACCGCCGGTAGCTCGGCCAGCTCGGTGGTCGTCGCCACCCGGACCTCGATCACCGCGGCAGCCTCCCAGAGCGTCGCTCCGCGGGGCGGTGGAAAGCTCGGGACCGTGGAGAGGGGGGTGCACGCGCCGGCGTGGCTGGAGGAGCTGGTGCGCACCACCCGTCCCCCGGTGCCGTGGCGGGACGTCGTCCGGTACGCCGTCGCCATCCCCGCGCCACTGGCCGTGGCGGTCGTCGTCGGCGGGGGCGTCGAGCCCGGGCCGGCCCTCAGCGCCGGCGTCTTCGGCACCATGGGCGCGCTCGTGGCGACCCTCGCACCGCAGGGGGGCGCGCTGCGGGACCGGCTGCGCCGCATCGCCGCCGCCGTCGGCTTCGGCACCGTCGGCCTGGTCGCCGGCCAGTTCGCGACCGGTGGCGGCTGGGAGCCCGTCGTTGTCATCGCCGTGCTGTCGGTGGTCGCGGCGCTGGTCAGCGGGGTCAACGCCGCCCTGTCGCTCGGCGGGCTGCAGCTGCTGGTCTACGCCGCGCTGTCGTCGGGGCTGGTCACCACGCTGACCACCGCACAGGAGATCGGCTTCTTCCTGGGCGGCGCGGCCTGGGCGACGCTGACCGCGCTGGTCCAGGCGCGCACCGAGACGCTCGACCCCGACCGGACCGCGGTCGCCACCGTCTTCACCCGCATCGGCGAGCTGCTCGCCGCGAGCGGCACCCCGCAGTCCGACGACGCCCGGCGGGCGCTGACCACCGCGCTCAACGCCGCCTACGACCGGGTGATCCGCAGCCGGAGCCACTCGTCGGGGCGCACGCAAGAGCTCTCCGAGCTCGCCGGCGTGCTCAACGCGGCCGCCCCGCTGGTCGAGGGGACGGTCGCCGCCGCCCGGGCCGGCGTGCCGGCCGACCCGCAGGACGTCACCGCCGTCTCCGCGCTCGCACTCGCGCTCCAGGGCGCCCGCGAGCTGCCCGCCGAGCGGCCACCCGCGCTGGACGACGGGTCACCGGCACGTCGGGCCGTGCGTCACGGCGTGCGGCTGGTCTGGAACGTCGTCGGCGACCCCGAGGAGCGGGCCGGGGCCGCCGCCCCGCGCCCGGACGTCGACCTGCGCACCCGGCTGCGCGAGCTGACCGACCGCACGCTGGCCAGCCGGGACAGCCGGGACTTCGCCGTCCGCCTCGCGCTGTGCATGACGATCGCCGAGGTCGCCCGCCAGTACCTGCCCATCCAGCGCCCCTACTGGGTGCTGCTCACCGTGGCGATCGTGCTCAAGCCGGACTTCGGCTCGGTGTTCGGCCGGGCCGTGCAGCGCGGCGCCGGAACCGTCGTCGGGGTGCTGCTGGGCTCGGCGCTGCTGGCGGTCCTCCCCCGCAACGCCTGGGTGCTGGTGGCCATGGCCGCCGCGGCCGCCGTCCTGCCGTGGGCGCGGGCGGCGAACTTCGGTCTGTTCGCCGTCTTCCAGACGCCGATGATCATCCTGCTGCTCGGCCTGGCGCTGCCCAGCGACCCCGGGCTCGTCGGCGCCCGCCTGGTCGACACCCTCATCGGCTGCGCCATCGTGCTCGTCTTCGGCTACCTGCTGTGGCCGCAGACCTGGCGGGCCCCGCTCGGCGAGGCGCTGCGCGCCGCCGCCTTCGCCCTCGACGCGTTCGTGGAGGCGGCGTTCACCGGCGGCCCGGTGGAGCGGCGCCGCGCCCGCCGGCGCAACTACCGGGCGCTGACCGAGTTGCAGACCCAGCTGCAGCGACGGCTGGCCGAGCCGCCGCCGGTGAGCACCCGCGCCGCGGCGTTCTGGCCGGTCATCGTCCAGCTGGAGCGGACCTCGGACGCCGTCACCGAGGCGGTCATCGCCACCCGGCAGGGCGAACCCGCGCCCGACCTCGCGCAGGTCGCCGTCCTCCGCCGGGCCATCCGCGAACTGGAGGCCGACATCGAGGCGCACCGGCCGCCCGACGACGCCGAGATCCACGCCGAGGGCGTGCTGGCCCCGGTCGCGCGGGAGGTGGACACCGCACGGCGCCTGGTCCGGGACGCCGCCCCGGGCCGCCCGCGGGCCGACGAGGGCTGACGCCGGGCCGCCGCCGGACCGGGGGAGGTCCGCTGGACGCGACCGTCGCCGCGTGGTCGGCTAGCAGGTCAGAGCACGGACGTGCCAGAAGGAGCTGACCGTGGACCGCCTGAGCCCGACCGATGCCGGTTTCTACTACGCCGAGAGCGAGAACACCCCGCTGCACGTCGGATCGGTGTCGGTGTTCGAGGGGCCGGCCCCCTCGTACGGGGACGTCGTCCGGCTGCTGCTGAGCAAGCTGCCCCTGGTCCCCCGCTACCGGCAGCGCGTGCGGCAGGTCCCGATGCAGCTCGGCCGGCCGGTGTGGGTCGACGACCCGCACTTCCAGATCCTGTACCACGTCCGGCACACCGCGGTGCCCCGTCCGGGCGGCGACGAGCAGCTGCGCAACCTGGCCGGCCGGCTCCTCGGCCAGCGCCTCGACCTCGCCAAGCCGCTGTGGGAGCTCTACCTGGTCGAGGGGCTGGAGAACGGCCGGTGGACGCTGATCTCCAAGGTCCACCACTGCATGGTCGACGGCGTCGCCGGCACCGACCTCATGCAACTGGTCTTCGACCTGACCCCCGACGCCACCCACCCCGAGCCCGAGGACTGGACGCCGCAGCGCATCCCGTCGAGCCTCTCGGTCGCCGCCGGCGCCGTGCAGGACGCCGTCACGCATCCGATGCGCCAGTTCACCCGCCTGCCCGGTGCGGGCAGCCTCACGCAGGCGTCCAGGGACGCACTGCGAACCAGCCGGCGGCTCGCCGCCGGCATCCCCGCGGCCGCGCGACGGGTCACCAGCCCCGCCGCCCGGTCGTTGAACGGCCCGATCGGCCCGCACCGGCGCTGGGCGTGGACCGAGGCTCAGCTGGCCGAGCTCAAGGGCATCCGGAAGGCGCTGGGCGGGACCGTCAACGACGTCGTGCTCGCGGGCATCACCCGCGGGTTCCGGGACCTCCTGGAACGGCGGGGTGACCTCCGCGAGGAGCTGGTCGTCCGCTCGATGGTCCCGGTGTCGGTGCGCCAGGCCGGTGAGCGCAACACCCTGGACAACCGGATCTCCGCCGTCTTCGTCGACCTGCCCGTCGGCGAGCCCGACCCGGTGCAGCGGCTGGCCTCCGTGCGCCGGCAGATGGACGAGCACAAGAAGACCCTCGCGGCGGTCGACGCCCGCTCGATCATCGCGATGGGCGACTTCGTGGCGCCCACGCTGCTCTCCCTCGGCGTCCGGGCGGCGCTGGCGACCGGCCAGGTGCTCGGCCAGACCGTGACCACCAACGTGCCCGGCCCGCGCGTGCCCCTCTACGTGCTGGGCCGTCGGATGTGCTCGGCGCACGCCTACGTGCCGATCGCCGGCGGCATGCGCGTCTCCATCGGGATCTTCTCCTACCTGGACACGATGACGTTCGGGATCAACGCCGACTTCGACGCCTTCCCCGACGTCGACGTGCTCGCCACGGGCATCCGCCGCGGGGTCGACGAGCTGGTCGCGGCCGCCCGGAACGCGGCCTCGGCCTGAACCGGTTCGCGTCCGGGCCCGGGCCGGTCGCCCGTGGCCGCTCCCGAGACCGACCTGACCGTGGCTGCCCCTGCGAAGGGCGTTCGCCGGCGTCGACGTCGTCGTCGTCCACGTGCGCGCTACACCGGCCTGGAGGCGTTGCGCGCGACGCTGGGCTGACTCACGTCCTGCGGGGCACGACGGGCAGCCAGTCGAGCAGGTGCTTGGCCACTACCTGCGGGCACTGCAGCTGCGGGACGTGCCCCACTCCCTCCAGCTCGACGTACTCCCACCGCGGGTGCCGGCGGGCGGCGTTCCGGGCCGCGGACACGGGCACCAGCCGGTCGAGCCCGCCGTGGACGAGCAGCACCGGCGCGGTCACCTCGGCCATCGCCCGCCGCATGAGCCGCGGGTCGGCCAGCAGGAGGAACAGTGAACGGAATGCCGTGAGGAACGCGCGGTCCATGCCCGCGACGTCCTGCCGCTGGTCGATCAGCGCGGCGGAGCGGTCGATGAGCTCCGGCGGCACGCCGGCCGGGTCGACACCGCACACGTCCAGCATGTCGAGCACGGCCGCGCGAGCTCCGCGCTTCCGGTGCCGGGCGGCGAGGTAGCGCTCCCCCAGCCCGGGCAGTGCGTAGAGGGCGAAGGTCGCGGCCACCCGCGGATCGGGGCGCCCGCGCGGGCCCGGGACCGCGGGGTCGACGAGCACCAGCCCGCTCACCCGCGCCGGTGCGCGGGCCGCCTCGAGGATCGAGATCATCCCGCCCATCGAGTTGCCGACCAGCACCACGGGCGTTCCGGTCACCTCGCGGACGAAGCGGTCGAGCACGGTCACGTTGCTGCGCACGGTGGCCTGCCGGTGGCCCGGCTCGCTGCGGCCGAAGCCGGGCAGGTCGAGGGCGTGCACGCGGGCGTGCGGGGTGAGCAGCGGGGCCAGCAGGTCCCAGTTGAGGTGCGAGCCGCCGAGGCCGTGCACGAGGACGACGGTCGGCCCGTCGTCCGTGCCGCCGTAGTCGACGTGGTGCACCGGCCCGTCCAGGTCCACGGTGGCGCTGCGGCCGCGCAGCCCGGCGTCGTCGTCGGCGGTCACCGCTCCACCGTCTCCCGGCCCGGCCGCCGTCGCCACGCGACGCGCGCCGTGAGGCCTGTGTGGCGCGTGCGACGGCGGCCACACTGGACTCCGCGCGCCGCAGCAGTCAGGTGTGACTGCGGCGCGACAGTGGTACCGGACCGGGACGGCCGACGACGGCCGGACGGCGAGGAGGACGACGTGGCACGACCGCATGGGGAACGACTCCGGGGAGACGGCCCGGCCCTTCCGCTGTACCTCACCGAGCCGGCCCGCGGCGCCGCCGACTTCGGCCTCTTCCTCGCCACCCTGCCGCTCCTGCAGCGGCTGCCCCAGGGCGACGGGCACCCGGTGCTCGTGCTCCCCGGCCTGCTCGCCGACGACACGTCCACCCGGGCGTTGCGCTCGGTGCTCCGCGGCCTCGGCTACCGCGTGCACGGCTGGCGCCTGGGCCGGAACATCGGCCCGACCGCGCAGTGCGTCGAGGGGATGCGGGACCGGATCGACGACCTCAGCGACCGCTACGGCCGCCCGGTCAGCCTGGTCGGCTGGAGCCTGGGCGGGATCTTCGCCCGCGACCTGGCCCGCCGGACGCCGGACTCGGTACGCCAGGTGATCACGCTGGGCAGCCCGTTCCGGCTGACCCGGCACAGCCAGAGCCGCGCCTCCCGGGTGTTCGACCGGTACTCGTACCTGCACGTCGAGCACCGCAGCCTGCCGCTGGAACCCGACGGCAGCCCGCTGCCCGTGCCGGCGACCTCCATCTACTCGCACCTCGACGGGATCGTGCACTGGCAGACCTGCCTGGACACCCCGGGCGAGCGCTGCGAGAACATCGCCGTCCTGGCCAGCCACCTCGGGCTGGGGTACCACCCGGCCGCCATCTGGGCGATCGCCGACCGGCTGGCCCAGCGCGAGGGCACCTGGACGCCGTTCCGCCCGCCGCTGTTCCTCCGCCCGGTGTTCCCGCGCCCGGACCTCCCTGCCGGCGAGCACCCGCTGTCCAGCACCGCCGCCTGAGCCGGGTCACCCGGCCAGGAACGTCTCGACCTCCCGGAGGAACACCCGCCAGGCGGGCTCGTCGGCGAGCAGGACGTGGTTGCAGCTGTCGAGGGCCACGAACCGGCTCCCGGGGATGCAGGACGCGGTCAGCCGGCCCTGCTCGAACGGCGGCCGCTGGTCGTGCCGGGCGTGCAGGACCAGCGTCGGCGCGCGCACCAGGGCCGCTTGGTCCACGACGTCGATCGCCCCCGTCAGCTCGAGCACGCCCGCCGCGTTCTCCGCCGAGGTGCTGGCGCGCTGGAGCTCGTTGAAGGCGTCCCAGAGCGGGCGGGACCCCTGCGGCATGAACTGCGACGTGAACACCTGCCGGAACGCCGGCTCGTCCCGGCCCCAGCCGAGCCGGGCCAGCTCCACCTGCAGCTGGTGCTCTCGCCGCTGCTCGTCGGAGGTCGCCCGGGCCAACCGGCCCTGCAGGTAGCCGCCGTAGAGGACCAGCTTGGTCACCCGTTCCGGGTGGCGCGCGGCGTAGGTGATGGCGACCGGAGCGCCCTGCGAGATGCCCAGCAGCGGGAACCGGTCCAGGCCGGCGGCGTCCACGACCGCCTCCAGGTCGGCCACCCAGCTGTCGAACGTGAGCGGTGGGACCTGCCAGTCCGACAGCCCGCACCCCCGCTCGTCGTAGCGGATGAGCCGGTGCCGCCGGGAGAGCTCCACCAGCCAGTGCCGCCACACGGGGCTGCGCCAGTCGTGGTCGACGTGGGTCAGCCAGTTCGCCGCCTTCACCAGCGGCGGCCCGGCGCCCGAGCAGGCATAGGCGAGGGTCACCCCGTCGGCGGTCCGGCAGAAGCGGATCTCCTGCTCAAGCCGCCCCTGGTCGGCGGGGGTCAGGGCACCGTCGTCGGTCAGGGCCGCCATCAGCCCCGCCCGGATCCGGCGCGCCTCGGGGCCGGGACCGGTGCCCAGCTCCCGGCGCAGCGTCCGGTCGAGCACCTCCAGCTGCCGCAGCGCACCGCGCCGGTCGCCGTGCTCGGCGAGCTGGCGCACCAGTCCCAGGTGGGCGTCCTCGTCGAGCGGGTGCAGCTCCACCAGCCGGCTCCACCGGCGGGCCTGCCGCAGCAGCTGGTCGCGCAGCCCGCACAGCCGCTCGCGGGGCTCCTCGGACCAGGGTGCGTAGACGTCGGCCGGCAGGAGCTCCGCCGGATACCGGTCGAGGACCGCCGCCGCGGCTCCGGGCGAGCGCTCGGTCAGGGCCGCCTGCGCGCCGGCCTCGAACTCCTCGACGTCCACCGCGACTGGCGTCCCCGGGGCCAGCGCGACCATGTCGTCCCGGAGGACGACGGCGTCGGACCGGCCCAGCGCCCGGCGTGCGTAGTGCGCGGCCTTGTGCAACCGCGGGGCCGTGTCGCCCACGCCGAGGTCGGGCCACAGAAGGTCCATGACCCGCTCGCGGTGCAGTCGCCGGCCCTGCTGCAGGGCGAGCAGCTTCACCAGCGCGGCGGCGTCCCGGCGCGGCCAGTCGTGCTCGCCGACCGTCCGCTCCTCCACCTGGACGCGGAACGGACCGAGCAGGTTGATCCTCAGCACGGCGGGCCTCCGCGCCCGAGTATGCGACCGGGGAGGCGGCCGGTACGAGGACCGGACGACGGTGGGCGCGGCAGGGATCGAACCTGCGACCGCTCGCTTGTAAGGCGAGAGCTCTCCCGCTGAGCTACGCGCCCCGCGCGCCCAGGGTATGGCCCTGCGCGCACGCGGCCCCGTCCAGGGCACCGCCCCGAGCGTGCGAGGGGTGGGGAGGACGGGGTCCTTCCTCAGGCGGCCAGCTTGGTGACCGCGTCCTTCCAGCCCTGCTGCTCGCGGGCGTCGCCGGGGCCGTTCACCTCGGTGAAGGCGATCCGCCCCTCGGCGTCGACGAGGAAGGTGCCGCGCACGGCCATGCCCGCCTTCTCGTTGAACACGCCATAGGCCTGGGCGACGGCACCGTGCGGCCAGAAGTCCGACAGCAGCGTGAAGTCGAAGCCCTCCTGCGACTTGAACGCCTTGAGGCTGAAGACCGGGTCGGTGCTGATCGCCAGCACGCGGACGCCGGCGTCGGTGTAGTTGGTGAGCTCGTCGCGCAGCTGGCACAGCTCACCGGTGCAGATGCCGGAGAACGCGAACGGGTAGAAGACGAGCAGGACCGGCGTACCGCGCAGGTCGGCCAGGGAGACCACCTGCTTGTCCTGGTCGGGGAGGCTGAACTCGGGGGCGACGTCGCCGACGGAGAGGGTCATGCGCCCGATGGTGCCCCACCGGCGACGGCCCCCTCGCAGGGGCCTACCGCGAGCTAGCGAGCGGTGGGGGCGAGGGATCCTTCTTCAGCGGCGGGAGCGCGCGGCCTTCGGGGTCACCAGGCGGATCCCGGACCAGTCCTTCGCCGCGGAGATGCTGCTGGTCTGGGACAGACCCGCGGTCGGCGCGACCTCGGTGACGTCCCCGGGCTCCACGTGACCCGGCCGGCCCGACTTGGGCACCAGCAGCCACACGACGCCCTCGTCGGCCAGGGAGGTCAGCGCGTCGGTGAGGGCGTCGAACAGGTCGCCGTCGTCCTCGCGCCACCACAGGATGACGACGTCGGCCACCTCGTCGGTGTCCTCGTCGACCATGTCGCTGCCGGAGGCCTCGACGATGGAGTCGCGCAGGTCCTCGTCGGCGTCCTCGTCCCAGCCGAGCTCCTGCACGACCATGCCCGGCTTGATGCCCAACCGGGCCGCCATGCTGGCGCTGCCCGAGTCGACGCTCATCCCTGCTGTTCCTCCATGGGTTCCGGTGCGGCTGACCAGCGGTGGGCACGATCGTGCCCTGTCCGGCGGCGCGCTGCTGGGGGAGGAGCCCCGGGCGCGGCCGTGCCGTGCCGCGAGGGGGACCGGCGGCGGCCGGGCCGGACACGACCAGCGGGAGCGTTCCCCCGCAGCCTGGTCATGTCACCCCTTCCGTCCACGCCTGTCGTCCCGCCTCGGTCCTCGAGGCCCCGTCCGGCCGGTGGCCCCGGTCGGCGTTGGCGGAAGCGTAGGGCATGGCTGGTCAGGCGCAAGCGCTCCGCGGACGGCGCTGCGCACACCCGCCGTCCCGACATGTGGGCCCACGGGTGACGCCGGACGGACCGGCGGGGGACGATGTGCCCATGAGCGCACCGCAGCAGTCGGACGGGGATCCCGCCCGCGATGCAGGCAAGGCCCGCGCGGTCATCACCGACGGGCTCCCCAGCCAACTGGTCGACACCGATCCCGACGAGACCCAGGAGTGGCTCGAGTCGCTGGACGCCGTCGTCGACCACGCCGGCCGCGGCCGGGCCCGGTACCTGATGCTGCGCATGCTGGAGCGCAGCCGGGAGCAGCAGGTCGGCGTGCCGGCCCTGCGCAGCACCGACTACATCAACACGATCCCGCCGGAGCGGGAGCCGTGGTTCCCCGGCGACGAGCACGTGGAGCGGCGGATCCGCTCCTACATCCGGTGGAACGCCGCGATCATGGTCCACCGCGCGCAGCGGCCCGGGATCGCCGTCGGCGGGCACATCTCGTCCTACGCCAGCTCCGCCTCGCTGTACGAGGTCGGCTTCAACCACTTCTTCCGCGGCAAGGACCACCCCGGCGGCGGCGACCTCATCTGGTTCCAGGGGCACGCCTCCCCCGGCATCTACGCGCGGGCCTTCCTCGAGGGCCGGCTGAGCGAGCAGCAGATGGACGGCTTCCGGCAGGAGGTCAGCCACCCCGGCGGCGGGCTGTCGAGCTACCCGCACCCGCGGCTGATGCCCGACTTCTGGGAGTTCCCCACCGTCTCGATGGGGCTGGGCCCGATCAACGCGATCTACCAGGCGCGGTTCAACCGCTACCTGCACTCGCGCGGCATCAAGGACACCTCCGACCAGCACGTCTGGGCGTTCCTGGGCGACGGGGAGATGGACGAGCCCGAGTCGCTCGGCGCCATCGGCCTGGCCGCTCGCGAGGAGCTGGACAACCTCACCTTTGTCGTCAACTGCAACCTGCAGCGGCTCGACGGCCCCGTGCGCGGCAACGGCAAGGTGATCCAGGAGCTGGAGTCCTTCTTCCGCGGCGCCGGCTGGAACGTCATCAAGGTGATCTGGGGCCGGGAGTGGGACCCGCTGCTGGCCGCCGACCGCGACGGCGCGCTGGTCAACCTCATGAACGTCACCCCCGACGGCGACTACCAGACCTACAAGGCCGAGGACGGCGCCTTCGTGCGCGAGCACTTCTTCGGCCGTGACCCGCGCACCCGCAAGCTCGTGGAGAACATGAGCGACAAGGACGTCTGGGACCTGTCCCGCGGCGGGCACGACTACCGGAAGCTCTACGCCGCCTACAAGGCCGCCACCGAGCACAAGGGCCAGCCGACGGTCATCCTCGCCAAGACCATCAAGGGCTGGACGCTGGGCAGTCACTTCGAGGGCCGCAACTCGACCCACCAGATGAAGAAGCTGACCGCCGAGGACCTCGCCGCCTTCCGCGACCGGCTGTACCTGCCGATCCCCGACGAGGCGCTCGACAAGACCATGCCGCCGTACTACCGGCCCGACGCCGGCTCCGACGAGATGCAGTACATGCTCGAGCGGCGGAAGACCCTCGGTGGCGCGGTCCCCCGCCGCCGGTCGGAGTTCAAGACGCTCAAGGCCCCGGAGGACAAGGCGTTCGACGTCCTGCGCCGCGGGTCGGGCAAGCAGGACGTGGCGACGACGATGGCGTTCGTCCGGCTGCTCAAGGAGCTGCTCAAGGATCCGGAGCTCGGCCCGCGGTTCGTGCCGGTCATCCCCGACGAGGCCCGCACCTTCGGCATGGACGCGATGTTCCCGACGCAGAAGATCTACTCGCCGCACGGGCAGCGCTACACGTCCGTCGACCGTGAGCTGATCCTCGCCTACAAGGAGTCCGAGCAGGGCCAGATCCTGCACGAGGGCATCAACGAGGCCGGTTCCGCGGCGTCGTTCACCGCCGTCGGCACGTCGTACGCCACGCACGGCGAGCCGATGATCCCGATCTACATCTTCTACTCGATGTTCGGGTTCCAGCGGACCGGCGACGCCTTCTGGGCCGCGAGCGACCAGATGGCCCGCGGCTTCCTGCTCGGCGCAACCGCCGGCCGGACGACGCTCAACGGCGAGGGCCTGCAGCACGAGGACGGCCACTCGATCCTACTGGCGCACACCAACCCGGCGGTCGTCACCTATGACCCGGCCTTCTCCTACGAGGTCGGGCACATCACCAAGGACGCGCTGCGCCGGATGTACGGCGAGGACCCCGGCGCCCCGCTGGGCGGCTCGCGCTCGCCGGACGTCATCTACTACCTGACGGTCTACAACGAGCCGTTCCCGCAGCCGGCCGAGCCCGAGGGCGTCGACGTCCAGGGCCTGCTGGCCGGCATGTACCTCTACGCCCCCGGCCAGGGCGACGGCCCGAAGGCGCAGGTGCTGGCCTCGGGCGTCGCGGTGCCGTGGGCGCTGCGCGCACAGGAGCTGCTCGCCAACGACTGGGGCGTCTCGGCCGACGTGTGGTCGGTGACGTCGTGGACCGAGCTGCGCCGGGAGGCCGACGACGCCGAGGAGTGGAACCTGTTCCACCCTGGCGACGAGCGGCGGGTCCCGTACGTGACCCAGCGGCTGCAGGACGCCCCCGGGCCGGTCGTCGCGGTGTCGGACTGGATGAAGGCCGTCCCCGACCTGATCGCGCCGTTCGTCCCCGGCGGGATGGCCACGCTGGGCACCGACGGGTTCGGTCTCTCCGACACCCGCCCGGCGCTGCGCCGGTACTTCCACGTCGACGCCGAGTCGGTCGTCGTCCGGACGCTGGCGTCGCTGGCCAAGCTCGGCCAGGTCGACGGCGACCTCGTGCGGCAGGCGGTCGAGAAGTACCAGGTCAACGACGTGCAGGCGGCGCCGGAGGACGAGACCGATCCCGACACCCAGCCGGCCACCTGATGAAGGACCCCACTGCCCCCCGCCACTCGCAAGCTCGCGGCGGGACCCTGCAGTGGGGCCGGCCGACGACGGCCCGTCCGTGGCCGTCGTCGGCGGCGGGGTCGTCGGGCTGACCTGCGCACTGGCGCTGGCCCGCGCCGGCGCCCGGGTGCGCCTGCACACCGCCGACCCGCCCGAGGCGACGACCTCGGCGGTGGCCGCCGCCATCTGGTTCCCCTACCGGGCGGCGCCGCAGGACGCCGTGCTGCGCTGGGGAGCCGCCTCGTTCGCCACCTTCACCGAGCTCGCCCGCGACGCGGCCACCGGCATCGCCCTGCGGCCGGGGACCGTCGTCCACCGCACCGCCGAGCCGGACCTCTGGTGGGCGCCGGGCGTGCCCGGGTTCCGCCCGGCGACCTCCGCGGAGCTGCCGCCGGGCGCCCCGGCCGGCACCCGCTGCACGCTGCCGGTGGTCGACATGCGCCGATACCTGCCGTGGCTGGCCGCGGCCGGGCGGGCCGCAGGCGTGACGGTCGTCCCCGGGCAGGTCGACCGGCTGGCCGACGTCCCCGGCGACGTCGTCGTGGTGGCCGCCGGGCTGGCCTCCGGTCCGCTGGTCGGCGACGACACCCTCACGCCGGTGCAGGGGCAGGTCGTGCGGCTGGCCGACCCCGGCCTGACCAGCTGGCTGCTGGACGAGGAGCACCCGGACGGGCTGACCTACGTGGTGCCCCGCGGCTCGGACGTCGTCTGCGGCGGCACCGCCGTGGAGGGGGCGACCGGCACCGAGCCCGATCCGGCGATCGAGGCGGCGGTGCTGGCGCGGGCGCGCGCACTGGTCCCCGGGCTGCGGGACGCCCCCGTGCTGTCGCGCGCGGTGGGGCTGCGGCCGGGGCGGCCCACCGTCCGGCTGGAGCGGTTCGAGCGGGACGGCCGCCCGGTGGTGGCCTGCTACGGGCACGGCGGCGCCGGGGTCACGCTCTCCTGGGGCTGCGCCGCGGACGTCGTGGCCCTCGTCTGACCGGAGTGGATCCGGAGGCGTGACCCCGACGGATCCCCTGCGCTCAGCCGGCCAGGGCCCGCAGCGCCATCGCCGCGTAGAGGGCCGCGCCGTCGGGCAGCACCGCCTCGTCGAACACCACGAGGTTCGAGTGGTTGCCGGCCGCCGTCGCCGGGTCCTGTCCCGGTGAGCAGGCCCCCAGGAAGGCCATGGCGCCGGGCACCTGCTGCAGCACGTAGGCGAAGTCCTCCGCGCCCATGAGCGGTTCCCGGGCGGTCGCGGTGCGCTCGGCGCCGAACAGCGCCGCGGCCGTCGCGCTCACCGCCTCGGCCACACCGGCGTCGTTGACCGTGACCGGGTAGCCCTGCCGGTGCTCGAACTCCACCGTCAGCTCGTGCGCCGCGGCGACGTGCCGGGCCACCCGCTCCACCCCGGCCACCATGTCGGCCCGCCGCTCGGCCGACAGCGTGCGGATCGTCCCCTCGAGGAACGCGGTGTCGGGGATGACGTTGTCGGTGGAGCCGGCGGTGAGGTGCGCGACGGTGAGCACGGCCGGGTCGAAGACCGGCGCCCGCCGGGTCACCATCGTCTGCAGCGCCAGCACGATCTCGGCGGCGACCGGCACCGGATCGGCCGCCGAGTGCGGCATCGAGGCGTGCCCGCCGCGGCCACAGACGGTCACCAGCCAGTGGTCGGCGGCGGCCATCATGGGCCCGGGCCGCACGGTCACCACGCCGCTGGGCTGGGTGGCGAAGACGTGCAGCGCGAACGCCCCGCTGACCGGTGCCTCCGGGACGGCGTGCAGCAGGCCCTCCTCGAGCATGTACCGGGCGCCGTGGTGGCCCTCCTCCCCCGGCTGGAGCATGAGCACGACCTGGCCGGCGAGCTCGTCGCGGCGCTCGGCCAGCAGGCGGGCGGCGCCCAGCAGCATCGCCACGTGCAGGTCGTGCCCGCAGGCGTGCATCGCCCCGGGCACCTCCGAGGCGAACGGCAGACCGGAGTCCTCGTGCACCGGCAGGGCGTCCATGTCGGCGCGCAGCAGGTAGGTCGGGCCGGGCCGGGCGCCGCGCAGGACGCCGACGGCGGAGGTGGTCGTCGTCCCGACGGTCACCTCCACCGGCAGCGCGGCCAGCTCCTCCAGCACGGTGGCCTGGGTGCGAGGCAGCTGCAGCCCGATCTCCGGGTGGCGGTGCAGCCGGCGGCGCAGGTCGACGATCCGGTCGGCGTCGGCGTGCGCCGCTGCGAGCAGGTCGGGCGTGGGCATGGACCTCACTCTCCCAGCTCGCCGGCCGTCACCCGGATGCCCAGTCCGGCCGGCCGACGTCCAGCTGCCACACCACCGCGGTCGCGGGGCCGTGCACCGGGCCGCCGTCCTGCCGCTCGACCCGCGTCCCCTCCGGACCCGTCAGCACGAGCAGCCCCGGCGGCACGGTCGTCCACGTCCCCGCCTCCACCACCTCGGTCCACAGCCGGGCGTCCGGACGGTCGAGGGGCAGCCAGCCGTCGGCGTTGGGGTGGACCTCGTGGGCCGCGGGCTCGCCGGGCATCGCGCTGCGCAGGTACGTCTGCAGCACGTGCGCGCCGTCGTCCCCCGCGATCTCGTCGTGCGCGAGGCCGGTGCCGGCGCGGAGGACGGCGACGTCCCCGGCGGCCAGGACCGCGCCGCTCCCCCAGGCGTGACGCAGCGACCCGTCCAGCACCACCGCGACGACGTCGACCGCGCGGTGCCGGTGCCGCCCGTAGCCGGTGCCGGGCGCCAGCCGGTCGTCGGCGATCCGCAGCAGCGGTCCGAGCGAGCCGTCGTCCGGCTCCAGCACGACGTCGGACACCAGCCCGCTCACGGCGCCTCCCGGGGCGGCAGCGCGGCGCGGCCGCCGGGCAGCGCGCCGAAGACGAGGGCGACGGCCAGCGCCCATGCGACCCCGAGCGACCACCCGCCGAGGACGTCGGAGAGGAAGTGCACGCCCAGCCACATCCGGGTCAGCCCCACGAGGACGACCAGCGCCACCCCGGCGACGACGGCCGGCCGGCGCCACCGCGGCGCCAGGCGCGGCCAGGCCAGCACCAGCGCGACGGTGACCAGGGCGGCGATGCCCGAGGAGTGCCCGCTGGGGTAGCTGAGGCCGCCGTAGCTCAGGCCGCCGTCCTCGAACGCCGGGCGGACCCGGCCGACCAGCTCCTTGAGCGACACGGTGATCGGGGCGACGGTCACGATCGCGACGGTCACCCAGGCCGCGGTCCACCACGCCCGGCGGGTGCCCAGCCAGAACAGCACCGGCAGGAACACCAGCACCCGGAACCAGGTGACCCCCGGGGTGGTCAGGACGTCGAGCAGCAGGTCGTGCCCGGTCGCCCGGTCGTCCCCGGCGTAGAGCGCCTCGCTGACCGACTCGTCCAGGCGGACCTGCGGCGCGAAGCCGGTGAGCACCCCGGCGCCCAGCGCGCCGAGGACGCCCAGGCCCGCGGCGATCGCGGCGACCGCCCTCCGGCGGGCGGAAGCCGCCCGCTCCCGTCGCAGCACGTCCACCCGCCCACTCTCCCAGCGCCCCGCCCGCGGCGGACAGTCGCGTGGAAGGGTTGGGGGTGTGTCCGACCGGGGCGACCGCCACCCACCGTCCGCCGGGACCCTCCGGCGACTGGAGCGCGCCTCGGGCTCCCTGGCCACCCGCGCCGTGGCCCGCATGGACGACGACCTCCCCTGGTTCCGCACCATGCCGGCCGACCAGCGCTCGTGGGTCATGCTCGTCGCCCAGGCCGGGATCGCCTCGCTCGTGGAGTGGTGCCGCAGCCCCGACCGGCCGCCCCGGCTGACCGGCGGGGTCTTCGGCGCCGCGCCCCGCGAGCTGGCCCGCGTCGTGCCGCTCAAGCACACGGTCGACCTCATCCGGGTCACCGTCGAGGTGATGGACGACTTCGTCGACAGCGTCGCCGAGCCGGGCGACGCCGACGCGCTGCGCGTGGCGGTCCTGCAGTTCAGCCGCGAGGTCGCCTTCGCGACCGCGCACGTGTACGCCAGCTTCGCCGAGAGCCGGGGCGCGTGGGACGCCCGGCTGGAGGCGCTCGTGGTCGACGCGCTCGTCCGCGGCGAGCGCACCGAGGAGCTGTCGGGACGCGCGTCGGCACTGGGCTGGGCGGCGATGAGCCCGGTCACCGTCGTGGTCGGCACCGCCCCGCCGGACCGCGACGCGCACGCCGCCATCCGCCGGGCAGCCCGGCAACTGCGCAGCGAGGTGCTCGTGGGGGTGCACGCCGACCAGCTGGTCGTGGTCCTCGGCGGGTCCGACGAGCTGGAGGCGGTCGCCGACCGCGTCAGCGACGAGTTCGGGCCCGGGCCGGTCGTCACCGGCCCGGTCGTCGACCGGCTCGACCAGGCTGGCGACTCCGCGGCCGCCGCGCTCGCCGGCCTGCGCGCCGCGCCCGCCTGGCCCGGCGCACCGCGGCCGGTACCGGCCGACGCGCTGCTGCCCGAGCGGGCGCTGGACGGCGACCCGGTGGCCCGGGCGACGCTCAACGAGCGGGTGGCGGCGCGGCTGCAGGCGGCCGGCGGCGAGGTGCTCGAGACGGTGCGCGCGGTGCTCGCCAGCGGCGGCAACCTGGAGGCCAGCGCCCGCGCGTTGTTCGTCCACCCCAACACCGTGCGGTACCGGCTGAAGCGGGCACTCGAGCTCACCGGGCTGTCCGCGACCGACCCGCGGGGTGGGTGGACCCTGCAGGTCGCCCTGGCCCTCGCCGCGCTCGACCAGGACCGTTCCCTCTGGCACTGAGCCCGCGCACCCGCGGGCGCGGGCAGTGTGACACCCACCACCGGAACCCCCACGGCGCCCCCCGTGAACCCGGTCCGCTTGTAGGAACCCTCCAAAGAGCACCCGTGTGCTTTCGTTCCGCTCCGACCCGCGCGCGACGACGATCCCTGGCACGGTGAGGGACGTGCTGGCCGTCCTCGCCCCTGGTCAGGGTGCGCAGAAACCCGGGATGCTGACCGACTGGCTCGAGCTCCCCGGTGCCGAGTCCTTCTTCCGGTGGGCCGGCGCGATCGCCGACGCCGACCTCCTGTCGCTGGGCACCACCGGCGATGCGGAGGCCATCAAGGACACCGCGGTGACCCAGCCGCTCGTGGTCGCGATGAGCCTGTTCATCGCCCGCGAGCTCGGCGGGCTCCCCGGCCCCGTGGCGCACACGCCGCAGGGCGGCCGGGACGTCGTCATCGCCGGCCACAGCGTCGGGGAGCTCACCGCGGCCGCCCTGGCGGGGGTGCTGAGCGTCGAGGCGGCGATCGCGCTGACCGCCGTCCGCGGCCGGGCGATGGCCGCCGCGTGCGCGATGACGCCGACCGGGATGTCCGCCGTCCTCGGGGGTGACCCCGACGAGCTGGCCGCGGCGCTGGAGCGGCACGGCCTGGTGGCCGCGAACATCAACGGTGGCGGCCAGGTCGTCGTCGCCGGCTCGCTCGACGAGCTGGCCGCGCTCAAGGCCGAGCCGCCGGCCAAGGCGCGGATCGTGCCGCTGTCGGTGGCCGGCGCCTTCCACACCGAGTACATGGCGCCGGCCCGGACCGAGCTGGAGGGCCTGGTCGGCGGGCTGCGGCCGGCGGACCCGAGCCGCCTGCTGCTCTCCAACGCCGACGGCGCGGCGGTCACCTCCGGGGCCGCGGTCCTCGACCGGCTGGTCAGCCAGGTCACCAGCCCGGTGCGGTTCGACGCCTGCCTGGCCACGATGAAGGAGCTCGGCGTCACCGCCGCCATCGAGCTGCCTCCGGCCGGGGCGCTCGCCGGGCTGGCGAAGCGGGAGTGGAAGGGGTCCGACGTCGAGATCCTCGCCGTCACCGGCCCGGCCGACCTCGACCGCGCCCGCGACCTCATCGCGACCGAGCGCGGCCGGGCCGAGGCCGAGCACCTGCCCGACTGGCGGGTCGTCGTCTCCCCGGCGCGCGGCACGGTCAGCCCGGCCGACGTCAGCGAGGGCAGCCGGCTGCCGGCCGGGACCCCGCTGGGCCTCATCCGCGGCCGCCGCGAGGAGGTCAAGGTCTCAGCGGGCTACGACGGGGTACTGGCCGAGTGGCTGGTGCAGGACGGCGACCTGGTCGACGCAGGGGATCCGATCGCCCGGCTCTACCCGGAGGTGGCGGAATGACCAACGCGACGCCCGAACGAGCGCCGGCGACCGAGGAGCGGAACGAGGGCGGAGTGAGCATCAACCTGCGTGAGGGCGCGCCCGGCGCGCGACTGCTGGGCCTGGGCGCCTACCGGCCCCGCCGGCGGGTGACCAACGACGAGCTCGCCCAGGTCATGGAGACCAACGACGAGTGGATCCGCAGCCGGGTCGGCATCGCCGAGCGCCGGTGGGCGTCGGAGGACGAGTCGCTGGTCGACATGGCCGTGGCGGCCGGCGGCAAGGCGCTGGCCGCCAGCGGCCTGTCCCCCGACCAGGTCGACCTGGTGATCGTGGCCAGCGCGAGCCTGCGGGCTCCCATCCCGGGCATCGGCCCGCAGGTGGCCTTCCGGCTGGGCATCCCGCGGCCCGGCTCGTTCGACCTCAACGCCGGCTGTGCCGGGTTCTGCTACGCCCTCGGCGTGGCCGCGGACGCGATCCGCACCGGGTCGGCCGGGCACGCGCTCGTCGTCGGGGTCGAGCGGCTGACCGACGTCACCGACCTGACCGACCGCTCGACGGCGGTGATCTTCGCCGACGGCGCGGGGGCCGCGGTGCTCGGTCCCTCCGACGAGCCGCAGATCGGCCCGGTGATCTGGGGCAGCGACGGCGACCAGCACAACGCGATCGAGATCGCCGCGGGCAGCTCGACGATGACCATGGCCGGCCAGGCGGTGTACCGCTGGGCCACCACCAAGCTCACCGAGACCCTCGTCGAGGCGATGGAGGCCGCGGGCGTCGGCCCGCAGGACATCGACGTCTTCGCCCCGCACCAGGCCAACCTGCGGATCATCGAGTCGATGACCAAGCGGCTCGGGTTCGGCGAGCGGACCGTCGTCGCCCGCGACATCGTGCAGGCCGGCAACACGTCGGCCGCCTCCGTCCCGCTGGCGCTGACCGCGTTGATGGAGTCCGGTGAGGCCAAGAGCGGCGACCTGACCCTCGTCCTCGGCTACGGCGCCGGACTCACCTTCGCCGGACAGGTGTTCCGCCTGCCCTGAGGGGCACCCACCATGCACCGGGCCACCAGGGCCCGACGGCGGAGTTCCCGCCTACCCGAGAGAGAGGACCGCGCGTGAGCGAGGACATCCAGACCGGTCTGGCCGAGATCCTGGAGGAGGTCGCGGGCGTCGCCCCCGCCGACGCCACCCCGGAGAAGTCGTTCACGGAGGACCTCGACGTCGACTCCCTGTCGATGGTCGAGATCGCCACCGCGGTCGAGGACAAGTTCGGCGTCGCCATCCCCGACGACGAGCTCGGCAACATCAAGACCGTCGGCGACGCCATCAGCTTCATCCAGAAGAACCAGTAGAAGGACCCCCC
This sequence comes from Geodermatophilus sp. CPCC 205506, assembly GCF_051383635.1. Taxonomy (NCBI): domain Bacteria; kingdom Bacillati; phylum Actinomycetota; class Actinomycetes; order Geodermatophilales; family Geodermatophilaceae; genus Geodermatophilus; species Geodermatophilus sp. CPCC 205506. The sequence continues at coordinate 126,338 of NZ_JALPKP010000005.1, forward strand.
TGCCCCCCACCGCTCGCACGCTCGCGGCGGGACCCTGCAGGGGGCCTCGACCCGGCACCCCCGGCCGCACGTCCCAGGAGGAATCCCCATGAGCACGCCCGTCGGCGACGTCGTCGTCACCGGCCTCGGCGCCACCACACCACTGGGTGGCGACGTGGCCAGCACCTGGGACGCCCTGCTGGCCGGGCGGTCGGGGGTCAGCCGGATCACCGACGACTGGATCAAGGAGTTCCCGGCCCAGCTGGTCGCCCGGCTCGCGGCCGACCCCGTGGAGGGGCTCGACCGCGTGCGGGCCCGCCGGCTCGACCGCAGCCAGCAGGTGGCCGTCGTCGCCGCCGAGGAGGCGTGGCGGCACTCCGGCGCCGCCGACGCCGGGGTGGCCCCCGAGCGGGTCGCCGTCGTCTTCGGCACCGGCATCGGTGGGGCGCTGACCCTGCTCGGCCAGGACGACGTCCTGGAGGAGAAGGGGCCCAAGCGGGTCTCCCCCTTCACCATCCCCATGCTCATGCCCAACGGCCCGGCCGCCGCGGTCGGCCTGTCCATCGGCGCCAAGGGCGGCGTGCACGCACCGGTCAGCGCCTGCGCGTCCGGCGCCGAGGCCATCCGGTGGGGCCTGGACCTGATCCGCTTCGACCGCGCCGACGTCGTGCTGGTGGGCGGCGCGGAGGCCTGCGTGCACCCGCTGCCCATGGCCGGGTTCGCGGCCATGCGCGCGATGAGCACCCGCAACGACGAGCCGGAGCGCGCCTCGCGCCCGTTCGACAAGGCCCGCGACGGCTTCGTGCTCGGCGAGGGCGCGGCCGCCCTGGTCCTGGAGCGCGCCGACGCCGCGAAGGCCCGCGGGGCCCGGGTGCACGCCCGCCTGGCCGGCGCCGGCGGCACCGCCGACGGCTACGACCTGGTCGCCCCGCACCCGGAGGGCGAGGGTGCCGGCCGGGCGATCGCCGCGGCCATCCGCGACGCCGGACTCACCGCGGCCGACATCGGCCACGTGAACGCGCATGCCACGTCCACCCCGGTCGGTGACACAGCAGAGGCCGCCGCCATCCGCAACACCATCGGCGAGCACGTCCTCGTCACGGCCACCAAGAGCCAGACCGGCCACCTGCTCGGCGCGGCGGGGGCACTGGAGTCGGTCTTCACCATCCTCGCCCTGCGCGAGCAGGTGGTGCCGGCGACGGCGAACCTCGACGACCCGGACGACGACGCCTCCGTCCAGGCCCTCGACATCGTGCGCCGGGAGCCCAGGCGCGCCCAGCTCACCGCCGCGGTGAACGACTCCTTCGGCTTCGGCGGCCACAACATCGCGCTGGTCTTCACCACCGCCTGAAGAAGGACCCCGAGCACCGTCTCCTGGGTCGGCCCGACCGGGCCGGCCCAGCGGTGCCGCCTGCCCAGACCCCCCGATCCCGCGCGCCCGAGGCCCCGGAGGTCCCGTGACTGCCCTGTCCGTCGTCCCCGCCCCGACCGCCCCCGACCCGCGGGATCCGGCCGACCGCCTCGGGCGCCTGTTCGACCCCGGCTCCCTGTCGCTGCTGATCCCGCGGGACGACTCGGGTGTCCTGGCCGCCCGGGGCACGGTGTCGGGGAGCCCGGCCGTCGCGTACTGCACCGACGCGACCGTCATGGGCGGCGCCATGGGCCTCGACGGCTGCCGGCACATCGTCGACACGATCGACACCGCGCTGCGCGAGCGGCTGCCGGTGGTCGGGGTCTGGCACTCGGGGGGTGCGCGCCTGGCCGAGGGGGTCACGGCGCTGCACGCGGTGGGCGAGGTGTTCGCGGCGATGGTGCGGGCGTCGGGCCGGGTCCCGCAGATCTCCGTCGTCCTCGGGCCGGCCGCAGGGGGCGCCGCGTACGGCCCGGCGCTCACCGACCTGGTGATCATGGGCCCGGCCGGCCGGGTGTTCGTCACCGGCCCCGAGGTGGTCCGCTCGGTCACCGGCGAGGACGTCGACATGGAGCGGCTCGGCGGTCCGGACACGCACGGCCGGCGCAGCGGCGTCGTCCACGTGGTCGCCGACTCCGAGCAGGGTGCCCTCGACACCGCCCGCGAGGCGGTCGGCCTCCTCGCCGCCCAGGGGAGGTTCGCCCCGGCCGACGGCGAGCCGGACGTCGACCTGCGCGCCCTGCTGCCCGAGCAGCCGCAGCGGGCCTACGACGTCAAGCCGCTGGTCGCCGCCGTCCTGGACGGCGCCGGCCTGGAGCTGCACCCGCGCTGGGCGCCCAACGTCGTCACCACGCTCGGCCGGCTGGCCGGGCGCACGGTCGGCGTGATCGCCAACAACCCGCTGCGCCTGGGCGGCTGCCTGGACTCCTCCTCGGCCGAGAAGGCCGCCCGCTTCGTGCGGATGTGCGACGCCTTCGGGGTCCCCCTGGTGGTGCTGGTCGACGTGCCCGGGTACCTGCCCGGCGTCGGTCAGGAGTGGGACGGCGTGGTCCGCCGGGGCGCGAAGCTGCTGCACGCGTTCGCCGAGGCTGTGGTGCCGCGGGTGACGCTGGTGACCCGCAAGTCCTACGGCGGGGCGTACATCGCGATGAACGCCCGCTCGCTGGGCGCGACCGCGGTGTTCGCCTGGCCGGGCGCCGAGGTCGCCGTCATGGGCGCCAAGGCCGCCGTCGGCATCCTGCACCGCAAGAAACTGGCGGCCGTCCCCCCGGCCGAGCGCGAGGCGCTGCACGCGCACCTCGCCGCCGAGCACGAGCGGATCGCCGGCGGCGTGAACCGGGCGCTGCAGATCGGCGTCGTGGACGAGGTCGTCGACCCGTCGCGGACCCGGCGCCGGCTGGTCACCGCACTGGCCGCCGCCCCCGCCGGCCGCGGGGCGCACGGCAACATCCCTCTCTGACACACCGGGACGCGACGGGGCCCGGCACCTCCGCGGAGGAGCCGGGCCCGCTGCTTCTTCTGTGCGCTGGGCCGCCCGGACGCCGCTTCCCCGACGACGTCCGGACGGACCGGCCTCAGCCTACGACGGGAGTGCGGGGGGCACCCGGCCGTCGTAGTCGGATCGTGACCTAGACCACCTGGTGCAGCCAGGTGACCGGACTGCCGTCGCCGGCATGGCGGTAGACCTCGAGATCGGCGTCCCAGGCGGCACCGAGCAGCTCGTCCACGCCGTGGCGGAACGCCTCGATGGAGCCGGCCGTGGCAGCGAGGTGGCGCAACTGCTGCTCGCTGACGACGAGATCACCGTTGGCGCTCATGGGCGCGCGGAAGACACCGTGGCCGGGCACGTACGACATGCGCTCACCGTCGTTGCCGTGGCTGGCTTCCTCGGTCACCTCGAAGCGCAGCATCGGCCACGCGCGGAGCGCAGCGACGAGCTTGGCGCCTGTCCCGGGCGAACCGGTCCAGGCGACCTCGGCACGGTAGGAACCGTGTGCCGCGGGCTGGTCGGCCCACGACAGGGAGACCGGCGCGCCGACGACGCGTTCCAGCGCCCACTCGACGTGCTGGCAGAGCGCCTTCGGGCACGCGTGCACGAAGACGACACCCTGGGTAGACCGTCGTTGCACGGGGCACCTCCATCGACTCGATCGGTCTCGTCTTCCCCAACGGACGATCGATTCGGTGACAGGCTGTGTTCGGCGGCCTCGGACCAGGGGTCCCGTCAACAGTCTGCACGATGGTCACCCCCTCGCGCCAGTGCGGAGGAGGCGGATGGGTCACATGTGACGCTTGGTCACGGGAGTGACCACTATGTGCTGGTCAGCGGCCATACCACGGTGACGACACCGCCGTCCACCCATCCGCCGCGGCTTCCGTGCCCGCGTTCGGAGCGCACGCTCGGGACCCCGCGACGCGGCCGGTCGACGTCCACACCCGCAGACCGGTTGTGACACACGGTAACGACAGCCACGGTGCGTGACGAGTTCGACACGCCGCACCGGACGCGGGTCAGGCGCCGAACGAGGCCTGGAGGTCCTCGCGCGGCACCACCCGGGTCGCCCGGAACGGCAGCCCCTCGACGCCGGGCTCGCTCCAGTCCACGTCGACGACCTGACCGGCCCGCAGGGTGCTGGTCGGCCCGTGGACGACGGCGGCGTCGACCCAGCAGTCGCCGGGGAGGTCCGGTGCCTCGATCAGCCCGGCTCGCCGGTCGTCGTCCCAGCGGATGACGGTGCCGCGGGTGGTGCCGCTCCGTGTCATGCGGTCAGGCTGGCGCGGACCGCCGTCGCCGGACAAGAGCGCGGCGTGCGACGCACGTCATGCCTGCCCGTCGACGCGGCCGGGTAGGGGCGGCGCATGCCGAGCTCCCAGGGGATGGCCGACGCCGGCCGCGACCAGGTGTCGGGGATGGTGCTGCCCGCGTGGGACGCCTTCCTCGACCAGGCCGCCGCCGTCGACCTCGACCGGCCGACCCGGCTACCGGGCTGGCGGGCGCACGAGGTCTGCGTGCACCTCGGCTGCTGGGACGACCACACCGCCCTGGCCGACCTCATCGCCTCTGCCCGCGCGGGCGGCGGGGGCACTCCCCCGGACGTCGACGCGACCAACGCGCGCGTGACCGCGGCGCACCGCGACGCCTCCCGGGAGGAGGTGCTCGACGCGCTGCGGCGCAACCGCGAGGCGACCGCCCGCTACCTCGCCGAGGAGCCGCGCGAGCTCGACACCGCCCCGGCCCTGGCCGTGGTGGGCCGGCTGCCGCTGCTCAGCGTCGTCCTGGGACAGGCGTACGAGCTGGCGGTGCACGGACTGGACCTGGTACCCCTGGGCGCTCCCCCGGTGCAGGCCCCGGTCCTGCAGGCCGGCCTGGCGGCTCTGGCGGACGTCACCGGGGCACTGGCGGCGGCCGAGGGGATCACCGGTGGCGCCACCCTCGCGACGCCGGAGGGCGGCTGGCGGTTCGCCGCGGACGGCGACGGCTGGACCGTGCGCCGGGTGGCCCCGGGCGAGGCGAGCGGCACCGCGGTGGAGGCGGCGGCCGACCTGCTGCTCGAGGCGGCGTCCGGGCGGGTGAACCCCGTCGTGGCGCTGGCCCGACGGCGGCTGAAGGTGCACGAGCTCGGCGGCCTGCTGACCCTCGCGCCGATCGTGCAGGCCGCGCCCGGCATCCCCGGCGGGCCGATCCTGCAGCTCGCCGCCCAGACCCTCGGCGGCGTGGGCGGACTGCTCGGGCGGCTGCGCGGCCGGCGCTGACACGACGACATCCCCGACGAGGTCGGTTTACGTCGTAATCACCCGGGGCACCACCATCGCAGACGCTGTTGCGAACAACTTCACGGCGTCGCATCTCATTGACCGCAATTCTGCGGCGCACCTTTCACCACGGCCGAGGAGCCCCCCATGATCACGGACCAGGACGTTCGACGCGTGATCGGCAGCACGGCGTACGCCACGGACGGCAGCAAGCTCGGCACGGTCGGGGAGGTCTTCCTCGACGACGAGACCGGCCGCCCCGAGTGGGCCAGCGTTCGGACCGGCCTGTTCGGCACGAAGGAGGCCTTCGTCCCCCTGGCGCAGGCGGAGCTCGCGGGCGAGGACCTCCGCGTGCCCTTCGACAAGGACCGGGTCAAGAACGCCCCGCACGTCGACGTCGCCTCGGGGCACCTCTCGGCCACCGAGGAGTCGGAGCTGTACCGCCACTACGGCATCGGCGACACCGGCACGCCCGCGGCCGGGGGCCGGGACGTCGACGGTGACGGCGTGGTCGACCACCCGGTCGGCCACGACACCTCCGGCCCGACCACGGACGACGCGATGACCCGTTCCGAGGAGCGGCTCACCGTCGGCACGCGCACCGAGGAGGTCGGCCGCGCCCGGCTGCGCAAGTACGTCGTCACCGAGAACGTGACCGAGACCGTGCCGGTCTCCCGCGAGGAGGTCCGGGTCGAGCGCGAGCCGATCACCGAGGGCAACGTCGGCAACGCCATGGACGGCCCCGCCATCAGCGAGGAGGAGCACGAGGTCACCCTCCACGCCGAGCGCCCGGTCGTGGCGAAGGAGGCCGTGCCGGTCGAGCGGGTGCGCCTGGACACCGAGACCGTGACCGAGCAGCAGACGGTGAGCGAGCAGGTGCGCGAGGAGCGGATCGAGGCGGACGGCGTCGAGGAGACCCGCCGCCACTGACCGACCCTCGGGGCCGGGTGGCAGCACACCCCACCCGGCCCCCCGGTGCACGACCTCCCGCTCCCACCCCTCCCAGGAGACCCATGTCCACCACTGACCACGGCGCGTCGGCCACGCGCGGCCCGGCGCGCAACGCCGTCGACGCCCAGCACGACCGCTTCGGCGGCATCAAGTGGGGCGCGGCCTTCTTCGGCTGGCTGTCCGCCAACGGCCTCGCCGTCCTGCTCGTCGCGCTGCTCTCTGCCGCAGGCGTCGCCCTCGGCCTCACCCAGGGCATCCCCAGCACCGAGGAGGCCACCCAGCAGGCCGACACCATCGGCATCGCCGGCGGCATCGCACTGCTGGTGGTCCTCTTCCTCGCGTACCTCGCCGGCGGCTACGTGGCCGGCCGCATGGCCCGGTTCGACGGCGTCCGGCAGGGGATCGCAGTCTGGGTCATCGGACTCCTGGTCGTGATCGCCCTGTCGGTCGCCGGGGTCGTGCTCGGGTCGGAGTACAACGTGCTGCAGCAGTTGAACCTGCCGCGGATCCCGATCGACGAGGGAACGGCCACCACGGCGGGGATCATCGCCCTCGTGGCGGTCCTGCTCGCCACGCTGCTCGGTGCGGTCCTCGGCGGACGGCTCGGCACCCGGTACCACCGCAGGGTCGACCGGGCCGGCTTCGACGCCGCCTGACCCGGCTGGTCCCGCGACGACGGAGGGCCCCGCACCGACTGATCGGTGCGGGGCCCTCCGTCATGCGGTCGGGCTCAGCAGGAGCCGCCGAGGTCGATGCCGTGGGCGCTGAGCCACGGCATCGGGTTCACCCGGTTCTCGTACAGACCGCCCTGGTGCACCTCGAAGTGCAGGTGGGGTCCGGTGGACTGGCCCTTGTTGCCGACCTCGGCGATCTGCTGCCCGGCGGTGACCACCTGGCCGGCGCTGACGAAGAACCGGTTCACGTGGCCGTAGAGGGTGATCTGACCGTCGCCGTGCTGGACGTAGACCGCCTGGCCGAAGCCGCTGGCCGGGCCGGCCTGCAGGACGACGCCGCCCTCGGGGACGTAGATCGGGGTGCCGATAGGGGCGGCGATGTCGACGCCCTGGTGCATGGTGCCCCAGCGCGCGCCGTAGCAGGAGGTGAGGCGCCCGGAGGTCGGCATGCCGGACGTCGTGGCGGCGCTGGCGAGGGTCTGCGCCTGCGCCTGGCGCTCGCCCCAGGCGGCGCCCGGGTCGGCGGCACCCTGGGCGGCCAGCATCCGCTCACCGGCCTGGCGGAGCTCCTCCTCGAGGCGGGCCTTCTCGGCGGCGCGGGCGTCGAACTCGGCCTGCGCCTCGGCGAGGTGGGTGTTCGCCGCCGCCTCGGCCTGGTCGGCGGCGCGGGCGAGCTCGTCGAGCCGGACGACGGCGGCCTGCGCGGCACGGTCGGCGTCGGCGACCCGCTGCTCGACGGAGAGGAACTCGGCCAGCCGGTCGGACCGGTGGTCGCCGATGACCTCCATGGTGGCGGCCTGCTGCAGCAGCTCGGTGGGGCTCTCGGCGTCGAGCAGCAGCTCGACGTCGCCGTAGCGCTGGTCGCCGCCCATGTAGGCCTGGCGGCTGAGGTCGGCGATGGCCTCCTCGGCACCGGCGACCGCGGCCCGGGCCTCGGCCAGCTCGGCCGCGGTGGCCTCGGCCTCGGCCTGGCCGGCGGCGAGCTCGGCACGGGCGACGAGGGCGGCGTCGGCGGCGGCCTCGGCCTCGACCGTCATGCGCTGCAGCTGCTCCTCGGCGGCCTTGACCTCGCCCTCGATGCGGGCGACGTCAGCCGCGAGTTGCTCCTGCTCGGAGGCTGCGGGGGTGACGGGGGCGGCGACGGCCGCGGGCGCGCCGACCAGGAGGCCGGCGAGGACGGCGCCGACGACGAGGGCCCGGCGCGGAGAGCGCAGGCGACGGCGGACGGAGGTCGGTCGGTCGAGCTCGGTGTGCAGGCGGTGCAGGGTCGCCAAGGCGACGGTTCTCCCATCCTCGCGGCCGCCTACCGAGTTAGCTGACGGGTTCGGGCCGGACGGCGCCCTACCCGCCTGCGCCCCGTGCGCAGGCAGGACTCACCCCAGTGGAACGGTGGGTCCCCGGTCCCCCCTCGATCCCCGGAGGGACGTCGGGCGGTTCGGCGGGGCCCGGCCGAGGCCCCCCGGTTGTCGGGAGGCGGAGCCCGGCTGGGCCGTCAGGAAAGCTACTACGCGTGAGGGCCACCGGTCACGATCGGGTAACACACACGGTGCGCCTCCTTGCCCGAAGGGGTGAGGATCGACTACGTGCGGTCACAGCCTGACTGCTGACGGGTGATCACGGTGCCACACCCGTCACTCCTGCCGGGACCGCACCACCCACCTGCCCCGACACGGGTGGCGGAGCCCGGCGGAAGGGAGGAGGCTGCGCGGCCGCGTCGTCACCGACAGTGCGCGTCGGCACCCCCCGGTGAGATCCCGGACACGTCTGGCCGCCACGCCCGGGCGAGCGGCCCGACTCCGGTCGCCGGCGAGTGGACCCGGAGCCGACCGCCTAGGGTCGGCGACAGCGCCCCGGGGACGATCGCCCGGGCCCCGGATCGCGGAAGGCGTGTGTGACTGCCCGGAGGAAGGTCGCGGCCGGGATCGGCGCGCTGGCGGTCGGAGCCGCCGTCGTCGCCGTCGCCGGGTACGTGCCGCCGAACGAGCGCGACCGGGCCGGCGCCGCGGCCGGCGACCTGGCGGGTGCGATCGTCGGTGCGGGAGCGAGCAGCCAGCAGGCGGCCATGCAGGGCTGGACCGCGGGCTACTCCGCCGTCCAGCCGGGGGTGACCGTCGACTACGACCCGGTCGGCTCCGGCGGCGGGCGGGAACAGTTCCTGACCGGCGGCATCGACTTCGCGGGGTCGGACGCCGCACTGGACGACGAGGAGCTCGCCGAGGCCGCGGCCCGCTGCGGCCCCGCGGGGGTGTTCGAGCTGCCCAACTACATCTCGCCGATCGCCGTCGTCCACACCGCTCCGGGCCTCGACGAGCTCGCCCTCTCCCCCACCACGCTGGCGGCCGTCTTCGCCGGGCGGATCACCCGCTGGGACGACCCGGCCATCGCCGCCGACAACCCGGGCGCACCGCTGCCCGACCTGGCCGTGACGCCGGTTCACCGCAGCGACGAGTCCGGCACCACGGAGAACTTCACCGAGTACCTGGCGGCCACGGGCGGGGACGCCTGGCCGCACGAGCCCGACGGCGAGTGGCCGGTGGCCGGCGGGGAGGCCGCCCAGGGCAACTCCGGCGTCGTGGCCGCGGTGCGCAGCGGCGTCGGCACCATCGGGTACGCGGACCTCTCCCAGGCCGGTGACCTCGGCGTCGCGCGGATCGGGGTCGGCGAGGAGTTCGTCGCCCCCTCCCCCGAGGCCGCCGCCGCCGTGGTGGAGAACGCCTCCCGCCTGGAGGGCCGCGGCGAGTTCTCCTTCGCCGTCGAGCTCGACCGCACCACGACCGAGGCCGGCCGGTACCCCATCGTCCTGGTCAGCTACCACCTCGGCTGCGTCGAGTACGCCGACGCGCGGACCGCGGAGCTGGTCGCGGACTTCATGGGCTACGTGGTGAGCGAGGAGGGGCAGGACGCCGCGGCCGAGGTGGCCGGCTCGGCTCCGATCTCCGACGCGCAGCGCGACCAGGCCATGACAGCGATCGACGCGATCGGGACCGCCTCCTGAGGCGGACACACCGCCCCAGCGACCGGTTGTCGGCTGTTCCCACTCGACCGCGCCCGCGCCGGACGCCCAGGGCAGCCTGGTCGACCACCGCTGGGGCGGGATGGTCCGGCCGACCCTCCGGTCGACCGGACCATCCCGCCGTCCTCAGCAGACGCTGGGCCACACCGCCCGGTCACGAACGGTGCGCATGTCTGACGAGACAATGTCGATCAGTTCAGGGTGATCGTCGAATCCGGGTCGGCGCTTCCCTCGCACGGTGCTGAATCGTCGGCAACGAGGTTCACGAGGACTGCGGCGTTCACGTCGCACACGTTGGCGACGACGCCGATGGGGGCCTGCACGTTGATGCTGGAGACGTTGACGTTGACCAGACCGTCCTGAGTTGGGGGGGCTCCGCCGTCGGTGGTCGTGATCTCGGCATCAGCGTCGGGGGTGGCCTCGGCGTTGCAGGTCGCCGCGTCGTCGACCAGATCCGCGACCAGCACGGCGATGTTGACGTCGCAGATGTTGGCGGCGATTGCGACCGGTATCTGGACCACGAGGTCGGAGATGTTGACGTTGATCAGGCCCTGCTGATTCGGCTGAGCGGCCGCGGGGGACGCAAGTCCGACCGTCGCGCCGAGCGCGAGCGTGGCGGCCGCGGCGAGAGTGCGAGTGTGCATGATCTGTCCCTTCTCAGCGCACCGTGCGGTGCGCAGAAGTACCTGGTGGCGTGACCAGCACGCGGAGGCACTTCTTGTGAGCGCCGGATCGTGGCGCGAGTTCGTTGTTCGTGAACTCGGTATGAAGACGCTCGGATCGCTGCGGCGCGACGAGGCCCACGAGGAGCGAACACGCGTGCAACGACGCCGAACTCCTCGTCGATCTCGCGTCATGACCGCGGGGCGCAGGCGTCGGTGAGTGAGACGCGCGGAGTGGCCGGGCGGGCGCAGGTGGCGGTGTCGGAACGCCGGCCGTCCCCCGGATGGTGCGCCGTGTCAGGGGACGGCGGCGCGTCCGCCGCCGGTGCTCCCGCAGGTGCGGGTCGCCGGGAGCGGTGCCCCTATCCTGGAAGCACTCGTTCGGGCGCGTGCACGCGGCGTGGACAGGCGATGCGTGGCCGATCGAGTGCGGTGCCCGGTCGACGCTGAGTTGGGGTCGGCCGCACATCGGGGCGGTAGCTCAGCCGGTCAGAGCATGGGACTCATAATCCCTGGGTCGTGGGTTCGAGCCCCACCCGCCCCACCGGTGGTCGTGCTGGTCAGCGCCTTGTTGGCGTCGGTGTCAGATCGGGGCTCTTGTCCCGCGCCCACAAGACGCCCACAGGATGCGCCGAGATGTGGGCGGCGTGGGCGGCATCCATGCGTTCGGCGAGGGCGCCGAGGTCGTCGTCGAAGAGGCCGGAGTAGACGTCCAGGGTCATCGCGGCGGAGGCGTGGCCGAGCATCCGCGGGACCGCCTTGACGTTCGCGCCGCTCGCCACGAGGAGGCTCGCCGCGGTGTGGCGGAGATCGTGGGGACTGAGATCCTCCCGTCCCGCTGCAGTAGCGGCCGGGGCGAAGACTCGGCGCCGGAAGGTGCCGGACCGGAGCACGCCGCCCTCGGGTGAGGTCAGCACCAGGTCGTCGGCGCGCTTGCCGGCGGACCGCTGGGCCAACGGCTCGAGGAGGACGGCGGGTACAGGCCAGGCCGTCGGGGTTCAGACGGGATCCGTTGCGACTCACCGCCCGAGCACCGGGGCGCTGAATCAGGCGGGCGAGCTACGGGTGACCGCCGCAGCAGGGCGCCGCGACCGACCTCCTATGGCGCCCCTTGCACCCTCTGCGCCGGGGAGGCGCTGGTCGACGATGGCGTCGTTGTCCGCGCGCAGGCGGTCCGCGTCGACGGGACCCGGGCTGAACGCCGTCACCGGCGCCCGGCGGTCACGGTCGAGTATCGGCGTACTACAGAGGGGGTGATGCGCCCGGCTCGGTGAGGCGTCAGCGTCCGAGGCTGCGTCTCGGGCACTCGCGCGGGTCGTGAGCATCGAGCACGAGCTCCCCTGCCGCAGGTACGCGGAAGTGACCGCGTGCTCGATCCGACGGGGTCCCGGAAAGGCGAGTCGAGATGACCGTTCTGCACATCGCACATCCGAGCCGGGACGAGCGGGCCCAGCACGGCAGGCAGGCACGGGAACACACGCCGCTGGACAGCCACATCGGCTGGCGACCGGCAACGGACCGGCCCGATGCAGTCGCCGTGCTGGACGAACAGAACCGGACACGCGAGCCCGACCTGGTGCCGGTCCGGCACGGCCGGATGATGGCGTCGCCGTTCACCTTCTACCGCGGTGCGGCCGCAGTCATGGCGGCGGACCTCAAGGACACCCCAACCGCCGGGCTCGATGCACAGCTGTGCGGTGATGCGCACCTGTCCAACTTCGGTGCGTTCGCCTCACCCGAGCGCAAGCTGCTCTTCGACCTCAACGACTTCGACGAGACGCTGCCCGGGCCGTTTGAGTACGACGTGAAGCGCATGGCGGCCAGCTTCACGATCGCGGCCCGCAACAACGGCTTCTCGAAGACTGACACCCGCGAAGCGACGATGGCCGCGGTGACCGCCTATCGCGAGGCGATGGCCGGCTTCGGGCAGATGGGCACGTTGGACGTCTGGTACGCCCACCTTGACGAGGACGACATCATGACCTCGCTTCGGGACTCCGTCGCCACCGCCGGGCACCACGACAAGACAGGCAAGAAGGGCGCGAAGGGCAACGCCGGAAAGAGCGCGAAGGACAAGTCCGGGAATGACGGGAAGGCCGACCGCGCGCTGCACAAGGCGGCGAAGACCGCAGAGAAGACGCTACAGAAGGCGCACTCCCGCGACAGCCTGCAGGCGCTGTCGAAGCTCGCCGAGCAGGTCGACGGCGCATACCGGATCATCAGCGACCCACCGATCGTGGTGCCGTTGCGCGAGGTCACCGCGACCTACGGGTTCTCCGCGGATGAGACCGATCAGATCATCCGGGATCAGTTCCGCGCCTACCGCGCCACGCTCCAGGCCGACCGACGACACCTGCTGGAGCGCTTCCAGATTGTCGACGCGGCGCGCAAGGTCGTCGGCGTCGGCAGCGTCGGCACCCGGGCCTTCATCGTCCTGCTGCAGGGACGCGACGAACACGACCCACTGTTCCTGCAGATCAAGGAAGCCACCGCATCCGTGCTGGAGAAGTACCTGCCCCGCAGCCGGTACAAGCAGCCCGGCGAACGGGTGGTGCAGGGACAGCGGATGATGCAGGCCGCCAGCGACATCTTCCTCGGCTGGACCGCCGGCGCCCAGGCCGACCGCCACCTGTACTGGCGTCAGCTGCGTGACATGAAGGGCTCGGCGGAGGTCGAGGCGATGGTCCCCACCGGGCTCAGGTACTACGCCGGCATCTGCGGCTGGACGCTCGCTCGAGCGCACGCCCGCTCGGGAGACCCGGTGGCGCTCGCGGAGTACCTGGGCGACGGCGACGCGTTCGACCGGGCAATCACCGACTTCTCCGCCCGCTACGCCGACCAGAACGAGCAGGACTTCCAGGCCTTCGTGCGGGCGGTGCGATCCGGGCGGCTCCGAGCACTCGAGGGAGTCTGACCGCGGGAGGGGTGAGGTCCCCACCGTCCCCCCCGTCACCGGTCGGGGAGCCCCGAGCAGGGTGAAGGTCGGGCAGCCGAGCAGGCCCGGTCGTCGAGCGCGGCGAGCGGCTGCCGACATCGCCCGGTCAGGCGCAGCTCAGTCCAGCGGGTGCGAGATCAGGAACTTGACGAGGTCGGCCAGCCACAGAACCCTCCATGGCCCGAAAGTCGGTCGGCGCTGATGGCGTGCGCGACGGCCTCGGGGAGTCGACCAGTGCGGGCGAACCACGCCAGCGCAGATCCAGTGCAGCGCCCTGACCATGTACGGCCGCGCCAGCCGCAACTGGGCGGGCAGGAGCTGCCGCAGAAGCGGAGGGATCTGGTAGCCGCCGGGGGCCGCGGGCGCGTCCTCGGGCGAAGGCGCCGGCGTGCGCCAGCCCGGCATGGAACCCGTCGGCGACGTCACCGGTGAGACGGCGACCCACTCCGGCCCCCAGCTCACCGGTCACGCTGACCCGCAGGAGCAGCCGGCGCGTTTCGGCGGGGTGGTCGTCGACCGGCCGAGCCGACAGGTACTACACCGGACTGCCATCGTCGCCGGTCGCGACGGGGCGGGCCGCTCCGGGGAGGCGCCCCCCGCAGGCATCCGGCGGCCAGCCGCAGGGCCACGGCCCAGCCCCAGTGGCCGCCGACAACGCAGCGGCCGCCGCGGGCGTCACGGGTGCGGCCAGGCCTGCCAGCAGGGCGTGCGTTTCCGCAACGGTGAACGCGCCAGATCGTCGTCCCGGATCTCGGTCAGCAGGCCGGTGCGTCGGTACTCGGCCAACGGCAGCGGTGGATCGGCGTCGGCGCACAGCACCACTTCAACCGACCTGCGGTGTGCCGGACGAGTAGGTCCAGCCCGGCGAAATGCTCCGGTGGATGAGCACGCCTGCGTGAAACCTGAACCCATCCTCCGTGGTCAGGATGAGAGCCGCGGTGTCTCTTCAGGGCGGTGCGCAACCCACAGGCGCACCCGGAAGCCCCGCCGGAACTGCGCCGACTTCAGCGCCCGTCGGCGATGATCCCCGCTTGTAGCGGGACAAGCTCCGCCTAGACCGGGGCCTGCCTGGGCTGCTGCACCAGTCGCCGCTGGACCGTCCAGCCGAGAGCGCCGAGCACGAGCCATGCGGCGGCGCTGAGGACCGCTTCGGCGGTCGTGTCCGGCGTGCGCAGGAAGCCCAGCGTGTTCGGCCAGATCCGGCCCAGGCCGCTGAGGGCGAGCCCGGCGCCACCGAACGCGCAGGCCCAGATGGCGGCTGTCTCGTGGTACCGCTGCGCCGCCAGGCCAGTAAGCACGGCGACCGCCACCACAAAGATGACGGCGAGCAGGACGTTGCCGTCGTCCCCTTCCAGCAGCCCGAACAGCTTCGCCCCGATCACCCCGCCGGCGAGCCCCCCGACGACGAACAGTGCCGCCCGGAAGACCACGCGCGCGAGAACCCAGCCCACCACCGCGGCGCAGGCGGCGACGATGGCCGCGACCGCAACCGATGCGCCGAGTCCCTCCGCCACCAGCCAACCGAGGGCGAAGCCGCACGCCAGCAGCGCCAGGTGGATCGAGCGCAGACCGACGAAGCAGAGCAGCAGGCCGACGACGGCCAGTCCGACGCCGGTCACCCTGCGCCCCCTGCCGAACGCGGCACCCGGAGGCGCGCGGGCGCCGACATGGTCACGGCGCCCGGCCGGTTCTCCGTGATCACCATGAGAAACCCCCAGCTCCGCGACGGTCAGGTGGCGACTCTCCCGATCTCCCGGCAGCCGTGCCTCACCTCGGATAGATGAGTTCGTCCAACCGACCCGAGGGGTGCCCAGGCGCTTCAGGTGAGCTCGGCCATCGCCGGCAACGGCACGGTGGCGGCCGCCAGCGTGGCCGCCGCACCCCACTGTTCGGGCGCTGCCCACGTGCGGCCGGCGAGGACGACATACCCAGTGGCCTTGACGAAGCGGCGGAACGCGGCATTGGTCAGCGGATGTTCGTCGTCGTCGCCGCCTGTGCCCGGTCCGGAAGTCGCTCGGAGCGGAGGTGAGGCCCGTGTCCGGGGAAGAGGTTGGAGGTCCTGCCGACGGAGGGTGACCGGCGATGTTGCGAGGTCGACGGGCGGAACGACGCGAGGAGCGACGAGAGGATCGACGTGACAGCGATGCGGTGCACTACCGGATGCGTCAGCGGCTCGTGTCGATCGGCGACGACTTCTGGATCGAGACCGAAAGCGGGCAGCGGGCCTACAGGGTGAACGGCAAGGCGCTGCGGTTGCGCAAGACGTTGATCTTCGAGGACGCCGACGGCCGCGAGCTGTCGCGCGGCGCCTGCAGCCGGAGCCGTTGCGCGAGGACGCGGGCAGTGACAGCTGACCGGACGGCCGTTCGACGGCGGGGCGCCGTCCAGGCAGCGGGCCACACGGCACCGCGGCCGGTTCAGGTCAGTACCTCACGCCACGGTCGCAGGCTGAAGCGACAACGGCCACGACTCCCGTGCCGACTACGGCAATTACCGCAAACGACCCTCGAGCGAGATGGCGACTCCTTGCAGTGACCAGCATCTGTAAGCATTATGCAAGCATGCCGCATGTACTGGTCCGGGATGTCCCCGAGGACGTGCACGCCGCCTTGCAGCGGAAGGCTGAGCGCCGCCACCAGTCGCTGCAGCAGTACCTTGCTGTCGAGCTGCGTCACCTCGCCGAGCAACGCTCGGTCAGCGAGGTCCTCGACGAGGTCGAAGCGCAGCACGGCGGTCGCGTCGGCTTGCAGGCGGCCGTGGCCGACCTGGACGAAGAACGCTCCCGGCGCTGATCTTCCAGGCGAGCGCGCAGTGATCGTCGTCGACGCCTCCATCCTGGCCAACGCCCTCGCCGACGACCAGGCGGCCGGGACGGCCGCCCGCGGTGCGCTGCGCGCCGCCGACCAGGTCGCCGCGCCCGATCTGGTCGACGTCGAGACCGTGTCGGTGCTCCGCAAGCGCTGGCTGGCTCGCACGCTGACCGACCAGCGTTTCGAGGCCGCCGTCGGGCACCTTCAGCAGCTGCGGTTCGAGCGCGTCCCGACGCTGCGACTGATGCGGCGCGCCTCCGAGCTGCGCGCCAACGTCAGCGCCTACGACGCCTGTTACGTGGCCCTGGCCGAGCGGTTGGAGTGCGAGTTGATCACCGCGGACGGTCGGCTGGCCGCCGCTCCCGGCCCGCGGTGCGCCATCCGCGTCCTGCGCTGACAGCGCTTCTCGCCTGAAACGCCGGGACCGTTACCCCTGCCCCGTGTACGTATCAGCCGTGCCCACACCGTGCCCACACGATGCCCACAGAAGGGCCGTTTCAGGCCGTCGACAGCCATCGACCGCCATCTGTGAAATCGCAGGTCAGGCGCTGAGTTGATGGTAAGCGTGCAGGTTGGAAAGACGTCCTGGAATACCTCACAATCCCTGGGTCGTGGGTTCGAGCCCCACCCGCCCCACCGGTGTTCGTGTGTTGTTTCGCCTGATGCTTGACCACGGAGCTTGGGGTGCTCCGCAACAGTGGTGCGGCTGATGGTTGACAGCTGTTCCGGCTGATCCTTGACGCTCCCTCGATGAGGCAGATGAGCGTTACGGAGCAGCGCCATCTGGCGGTGCTGGCGGTGATCGCCGACGGGCATCCACGTGATTCGTGCTGTGGGCGTCAGCCGGTGCCGATCAGGCAAGACTGCACCCGTGCCCAGAGCGCCTCGTAGGCGGCGGTCGCAGAGCTGGCCGGCGCGAACGCCGGCACCGGTGCGCGCTCTTCGGCCATCTGCTCGATCGCCACCCGACTCGGGATCGCCTCGGGGACGACGGACGCGTGATCGTTGGGCAGCCGTTCGGTGAAATCGCGATGGGCCTTCTTGCGGCGGTCGACCATCGACAGAAAGCCGACCACCTGCGGCTTCCGCCCCGGCATCATGTCGACGAAGTCGATGAGCTGGTCGTAGGTGCGCACCGAGAGCATGGCGGGGATCAGGGGGACGAGCAGCACGTCGCAGGCGTGGACGACGTTCTCCGACACCAGGGACACGCTCGGCGGGCAGTCGAGGACGACCAGGTCGTACTCCTTCTTCAGGGGCCCGAGCAGGCGGCGGATCCGATCCGTGGGGCGCTTCGCCGAGTCCAGGTCCAGATCGAGGTTGCGGTAGCTGAAGTCGGCAGGCATCAGGTCGAGCTGGTCGAAATCGGTTCCCTTGATCCCGTCGTCCAGTGTGCGCTTTCCCCTGACCAAGGCGTTACCGCCACCCTTCACCTTGGGTTTGACCCTGAACAGGTACGTGGCCGAGCCCTGCGGATCGAGGTCCCAGAGGAGGGTGCGCAGACCGTCGCGGGCCGCGAAGTAGGCGATGTTGACCGCGGCTGACGTCTTCCCGACGCCCCCCTTGATGTTGTACGTGGCCAGGACCTTCATGACGCCGCTCCTGCCATTGCGGTGGCCGGCGCCGTTCGGCGCGGTCCTGGTGGGGCCGTCCGACGCTGCGCCGACCGCCGGCAGAACTGCTCGAACATGGCGGCGAACTGCGCGCGCGACGTGTCCTGGTCCTCCTGCAGCCGGGCCGCGATCTCCCCCATCGCGAACATCGTCCGGGCGGAGGCGCCGTCGTTGGCCATCATGTCGGTGGCGAGTGAGTACAGCGCCTCGCGCTGGGCCTCGCTGTCCTGGAACGTCCCGAGCACATCCTGCAAGGCCTTCAACTCCTTGATGGCGACGCGAGCGTCGGCCGGATCCGTCGTCGGGGGAAAGGTCTCCAGCAGGTAGCGCAGCTCCTTGGCCCGCTTGCGCAGGTCGTGCAGGTCCTCGGCAGGCGACGCGTCGGTGATCCGCGAGCCGAGGCGGAGTACACGACGATGCGCGCGATCGAGCCGTTCCACGACCACCTCGGCCGCGATCGGTCCCGCACAGGGCTGCCCGTCCCAGGTCGCCAGCGCCAGCAGCGAGGCGCGCCATCGTGCACGGAACCGCTCGAACCGCGGCGACCGCAAGCCGGCCGCGAGCCTGCGCCGCTCGTCCGCACGGAGCCCGGTCAGGTGGAGCACCAGGGGTTCCACGTCCTCGCGTCGGCCGGTCGAAAGACCAGCCGTCAGGGACGGGAGCTCCTCGAGAAGGACGTCGAGGTCGCGCGACGGCGTCGTGAGGTCGCCGAGCAGCTTCAACTGCGGTGTCACCCACGCGACCAGGGAGGGCGGCAGGACGTCACCGAGCAGCTTGACCGCCGAGCGAGCGCGCCGCACCGCGACCCGGAGGTCGTGCAGGAACTCGATGTCGACATCGCTGACCGTTCCGTCCACGGCGGCCTCCAGCTCGCCGAGAAAGGACAGCAACACCCTGGCCACCGCCACGCGGGCGGGAAGACCGGCCTCCATCACGGGCCTCGAGGGCGCGTCGGGATCGACTCCCGCGGCGCGCAACGCCGCCGGGTAGCGCGAAGGTGTGTCAGGAACGAGCCCCGCCCGGTGCGCGATACGGGCGGCACACTCGCCGGCCGCGTCGTACCCCCGCAGAGGGATCAACCACAGGCCCCCCGGCAGGCGGCCGCGGCTTCTGGAAACGGTGGCCGGACGTTCGTGGATCAACCGCAGGACGGTCTTGCCCTCGACGTCCAGCAACCTGCCGGTGACGGACGTCCCCGATGCCTCGACCATCGGCAGGAGAGCGCGCACCCCGAGGACCGGCTCGAGGTGCGGGCGAAGGTCGTCGGGAAGACGCGCCAGCAAGCGCGGCCAGCCGAGGGTGTCGGGCCCCGCCGTGACCGTCGCACCGTCGGTGCGGCTGAGCCCCAGCATGCAACCGTCGCCGTCGGGGGCTTGGACGGCCGTCAGCGCCATCCCGCGGCGGTACAGCCGCAGGTCGAAGCTGTCCAGCCACATCGTCCGCGTGGTAACCGGTCTATCCATGGCCACCGTGTAGCTCGCCGCCAACGCCGCCAGGGCAGCGGCTACTGCCGACGGTTCGGAACCGGCCCAGAACTGGCCGCCGCGAGGGTCACTCACCGGCGTTCCTCTCAGGTCACCGACCTCGGTCGGGTGTCGCGCATTGTGTCGGTCGCAGCCGACCGCCAGGGTGAGGCGCGCCCAGCAGCTGTCATCTCGAACGACCGGTGCGGCCCGACCAGCCACCGACTGCCCCGAGCAATTGCCTCGGTGATGTGGTCGACCGCGGAACCCAGTTCGGTCTTCAGTTGTCACCGGCCGAGCGGGCCCGTAGGGCCGAGCGGGCCCGTAGGGCCGGGCACGCCCGCAAGGCGTACTTCGCACGCCTTGCGTTGCTGTCGTCGACGACGCCTGAAAACTGACCCCCACGCGACGTAGAACCCGCACGTCGCCAGGGGGTCAACCCTCGGCCGCCGTTGACAGCTGTCGGCACGGGCGTGGCGCCCCCGCTGGCAAGTGAGAACCGCGGTGTGAACCACCCCGACGAAAACCGAGCACACGTCACGCCCCGGTCTCCAGACGAGTCCCTGCCGAACGAGTCGCTCCCGAGGTCGCGCAGCCCGAGGAGTAGCTCCGAGCACGGCTCGAGGTCGTCCCCGACCGGCGCCAAAGCCGTGCGTGGTGGCCACACCACCGCGACGTCGCTCCGCAGTCTTCCCGCATGGCCGTGTACCGCTACCGGACCCAGCCCCGTGCGGAGAGGTCGCGTCCAGGTCCATCGGGAGGTCGTCTCGCGTGACGGGGCGACCTGATCTTCGCCTCGACCTCTCCCCGCGCTCACCGCCGCCTCAGGACAGGCCGCCGCCCCGGAACTCGACGCTGCCGAGTAGGCCGCTCACTGCTGGGCCGAGCGGGAGATTCCCTCACCAATCCACGACCTTGGCCCCGGAGGACTGGGCGCGAGCTGCTCAGGAGGCCACCATGGCCACGTCCTGGTAACGAGGGCTTGCCAAGGAGGACGGCATGACCACCACGACGCCCGTGCCCGGAGCTCAGATGTCCCGGGAGCGCATGGACGAACTCGTCGACGGCCACTACCGGGCGGAGGAGACCGGCGACCTGGCCGCGATCGTTGCGGGATTCCAGCCCGATGCCGAGCACGACGTCGTCGGGCGCCCCGGCCCCACGCTGCACGGTGCGGCGCAGATCGAGGACTTCTACCGGGCTCTCTTCGCCGACTTGCGGATCGACCGGTTCGAACCGGTCCGCCGTTGGTACGGCGCCGACCACGTCGTTGACGAGTCGGTCCTGCACGCCACCGCGATGGGGCACCCATTTGGACTGGACGGGCGCGGCCGACCGGTCCAGACCCGCTTCTTGCACATCTTCGACTTCCGCGACGGCCTGATCAGCCGGGAGAGCGCTTGGATCGATCTCGCGGCCATCCAACAGCAGTTGGGCCCCGGGTGATGCGGCCTGGAATCCTCGTCCTGCCGGCTGGCTGTACCCGGGGACGTTGGTGACAGCGGTCCGCCTTGAACGCAGGAGAACCTCCGAGTGGGTTGTGGCTTGTCGAAGGCCCACATCCGCTCGGAGGTTCTCGCGTCCCACGGTGATGCCCGCACCACCGTTCACGCCCGGAAGCTGATCGTCGCCCCGTATCGGGCCGGCTGGCGCCAGGCGCACATCGCCGCGGCGATGGGCATCTCGCGCACGTGCGTGCGGACCTGGATCGGCCGCTACGAAGCCGAAGGCGAGGCGCCGATACCTCTCGAGCACGTCATCAGCTGAGCCGGCGCACAGTTCGCCCCGCACCCCGCTCGCCGACCACCACCGGCAGGGCCGCCCGGGCAGGACCTCGCTCTCCGCCGAGGCCCCTGGCGTGGCTGATCGACGGCGGCGCCGTCGGCCGGCGCGGGACATGACCATCGTCGATGGAGCGACGGCCCTGCGCGTCAGGCGACACCATCGACGGGTGACGGCGCGGCCGAGACGAACCGGGTCGTGCCTGTTCGCACCGCCGTCTCGAAGACGTGGCGGCGTCGCCGGGCGTCCATCACGTCGGGGCCCATGACGGCGAGGTCCTCGGCGGTGGGCGCGACCACGCGCACGGTCGTTCCTGCAGCGGTGAGCCGAGCCACCTCCCACTCCAACCGCTGGTTCGGGTGCTGGCGCAGGCGGGCCGCCGCGGACCTGCGCGGACCCGGTGCCGTGGTCGCCATGGGCGCCAGTACGAGCACCTCGTCCAGTCGTTCGTCCGCCAGCACGTCCGCGTTGGTGACCGAGACCGCGCCCCCGTCCACGTAGCGGCGGTGACCGATGAGCCGCGGCGGGAACACACCGGGGATCGAGCACGAGGCCATCACCGCCTCGGGGAGCGACGTCACCGGGTGCCCCGCCGCTCCGAAGACGACGCGTCGCCCGGAGTCGAAGTCCATCGCGACCATCCACGTCCGGGGACGGGCGGGCCATCCCCCGTGACCGCACACCTCCGCGATCAACTCGCCGACCGGCGCCAGGCTGCCCCGGCCGCGGGGGGCCAACGCCGCGGCCGTTGCCCGCACGGTGTGGCGTCCGGGTTGGCCGAGGGTCCGCGCGGCCAGCCGCAGGTTGCCCGGGAACGGCACGGGCCAGGGGATGTCGGTGAGCGCGCGGTGGACCCGGTCGGGCACGTCGACGGGGCTGACCGCGTCACCTTCGACCGCTCGGACGGGACCACAGGACAACGTCTCGGCCATGACCCGGGGCGGCACGCCGGAGCCGAGCAGCGCCGCGAGCACCGACCCGGAGGAGGTGCCGACGACGACCTCGAACGCCATCCCGTCCGGGCCCTCCGTGTCGGACAACGCGCAGAGCACTCCCAGGGCCCAGGCGCCGCCGACGGCAGCACCCGCACCGATCACCAGCCCACGTCGGGGCTGAGATCGCACAGAATCACCCATGACAGCTCCTCCAGACGGCTGACGCGTTCCCTGGCGTCCCTGGACGGCGACCCGACACGGCCGTCGCGGCACGGAGGACAGCGGCGCCCGACGCTCCTCGGCCGGCGAGGGGCAGAACGGAGCCGCTCTCCTCCGTGGGTGCGTGGGCCGGCATCCCCCGTGCTTCGTGGCCGATCAGGCTGACGAGATCCGTCCGATCCCCGCGTGCCCGACCTGGGCGCTGATGCCGTTGACGACGCTTCGACGTACGGCTCAGGAGTGCTGGGGACGGTCCCCTCCAGAGGTCCTCGACTCCTCCGGTCGCCTGGCCCTCGCTGAGATGCACGCGGCGAATGCTCCGAGGCTGACGGCGGTCTCGGATCCTCCCTTCCGGATGGGACCGCGGGACGACCGGTCGCCCGCGGTCAGCCCAGGTACACCGGCTCTCCGACGGAGATGGCCTGGGCGATCCAGAGCCGCACCGGCGGCTCGATCGGCAACCCCGGGAGGTCCGCGACCTGAACCCAGGCGGCCTCGCTGGTCTCGTGCTGATCACCGCGCGGAACCCCACCCACGGCACTGCCCCGGAAGATCAGCGCGAACTGCTGGCGCACCTCGCCGCCGACGGAGCGGACGACGTGACCGGGATCGCTGAACAGGCCGACGAACCCGGTCACCACCACCTGCACACCGGACTCCTCGGCGGTCTCCCGAACGGCGGTCTCGACGGCGGTCTCACCGACCTCGACGCGGCCGCCCGGCAACTCCCACGCACCGCTGTCACACCGGCGGACGAGGAGCAGCGCCCTCTGACGCCACCGCACTGCGACGAACACCGAGGGGACGACGAGGCTCGCGGCCGGCGCCGACGGATCGTGGAAGTACACCTGCCGCGTGCGTGTCCGGCGGTCGATCGACGTCATGGCCTGCCTGCCCGGTCCCCTGGAGTCGCTCCCCGCGACGCTCCTGCGCCCTGCGGCCGGGAGCATCGTCCGGAGCGGGTGAAGCAGGAGAGATCCCGGGGTTCGCGGCCTCCGGGGAGATGCGCCAGCGGGAGACACCGATTGCACTTTGCGGTTCTGCCGAGTGCCGCCTAGGTTTCCCGTGATCGCGGAGGGGGGACCGCTCATGCGGCCTCGCGTGCGGACTGCCGCGCTGACCGGGTACGCCGACCTGGCTCGATCGCTGGGGCTGGACCCGACCGAGCTGTTGGGCGACGTGGGCCTGACCCTCACCGACCTCGACACCCCGGACCGGTGGATCGCCGCGGCGCCCGCGGCCAGACTGCTCGAGCTGTCCGCCCGGCGCGCCCCGTGCGAGGACTTCGGCGTGCGCCTGGCCGAACGCCGGCGGCTCGGGTCCCTCGGGCCGATCAGCGTGGTGCTCCGCGACGAACCGGACCTCCGCAGCGCCGTGGACCTGTTGATCCGGTACGAGCGGGTCTACAACGAGGCGCTGCACATGCGCCTCCACGAGCACGACGAACTGGCGAGGATCACGGTGTGGCTGGAGTTCGGCGAGCCCGCCCCAGCCGGGCAGGCACTCGACCTCGTCATGGGGGCGGTGGTGGGCATCATCCGGGCGCTGATCGGGAACGACTGGGCGCCCCTGTCCGCCTCCTTCGCCCATCCGCGCCCGCGCGACCCGGCGTCGTACCGCCGCACGTTCGGCCCGGGTGTGCGGTTCGACCAGGACTTCACCGGCCTGGAACTGCTCGTGCGCGACCTGGTCGCCCCCGTCCTCACGTCCGACGCGTCCGTGCGGCCCTACAGCCGGCAGTTCCTCGACGACGTCGTCGCCCCCGGGTACCCGACGTTCGCCACCCAGGTGTCCGAGACGGTGGAGTTGCTGCTGCCGGCGGGACGGTGCTCGCTGAAGACGGTGAGCCGGTACCTGGGGATGCGCCCGAGAGCTCTCCAGACCCTCCTGGCCGAGGACGGGCACAGCTTCTCCGCGATCGTGCACGCCACCCGGGCCCGGCTGGTCGAGCGCTACCTGCCCAATGACGGGTACTCGGTGACCGAGGTGTCCCAGCTGCTGGGTTTCGGCGCGCCCAGCGCCTTCACCCGGTGGTTCCAGGCGCGGTTCGGCACCAGTCCCAGCGAGTGGCGTCGAAACGCACGCGCCGGATCCCTCCCCGCTGCGATCGGGGACGGGCAGGCGACCTGAACCGTCCGGGAGGTCCGCGACTCCTCCGTCGCGGATGAGGTCGCAGGCCAGGCGGCGCGGTAGTCAGGACCATGACCGTCAGCGACCAGCCCGCCGCCCGGCTGTCGGTGCGGCAGGCGGCCTTCATCGGGGTCGGGGCCATGGTGGGCGCCGGCATCTTCGCGCTCCTCGGGGCTGCCGGTGAGGTCGCCGGTGCCGCCGTCTGGCTCTCCTTCCTCATCGCCGGCGCCGTCGCCGTCCTGCAGGGGTACTCGTTCGCCAAGTTCGGGGCCCGCTACCCGTCGGCCGGAGGGCTGCTGGAGTACGTCGTCCGGGGGTTCGGCAACGGGCACGTCACGGGAGTCGTGGCCTGGTTGCTGCTGGCCGCCAACGCGATCATCACCGCGATGGTCGCCGTGTCGTTCGGCAGCTACGCCTCCGCCGCGTTCGCCGACGGAGGAGCCGGCTGGACGAAGGCGTTCGCCGTCCTGGTGGTGCTCGTGATGACCGTGCTCAACATCCTGGGCTCCCAGGCAGTGGCACGGGCGCAGACGATCGTGGTCGTCGTGGTGGTGGGCATCCTCACCGTCTTCGCGGTCGCGACACTGTGGAACCTGGACACGTCGCTGCTCGCGTTCTCCGGCTACCCCTCGCTGCGCGCCGTCGTGTCGAGCGTGGCGCTCACCTTCTTCGCCTTCCTCGGCTTCGGTGTCATCACGTTCACGGCGAAGGACCTGGCCAACCCGGCCCGCGAGCTGCCGCGTGCGGTGTACCTGGCGCTCGGCATCGCGACGGCGGTCTACGTCGCGGTCGCGGTGGGCGTCTTCGGCACCCTGACCGTCGACGAGGTGGTCGCCTCCGGCGGGACGGCGCTGGCGGTGGCCGCACAACCCGTCCTGGGCGACGCCGGGTACTGGCTGATGAGCGTGACGGCGCTGTTCGCGACCGCCGGCGCCACCAACTCGGGGCTCTACCCCGCGGCGGGGTTGTGCGAGCACATGGCCTCGACCGGCCAGTTCCCGCCGGTGCTCGGTCGTCGGTTCCGGGACCGCGCGCCCGCGGGGATCCTGCTGACCGCAGTGGTGGCCATCGCCCTGTCGGTCGGTTTCGCGCTCACCGCCATCGCGTCGATCGGCAGCGCGGTCGCCCTGATCGTCTTCGCGCTGGTGTCGGCGGGCCACCTGCGGGTCCGGGGCGAGACGGGGGCCAAGACGTGGCTGCTGGTGCTCGCCGTCGGGTCCGCGGTGATCGTCCTGGTGACCTTCGCGTTCACCACGCTGGTCGAGGAGCCGGCGACCGCGGTCACCCTGGTCGCCATCCTGCTGGTGAGCATCGCCCTCGACCTCGTCTGGAAGCGCCGACGGCCCGATCGTCCGGCGCCGGCGCCGGACGGCCCCGTGCACGCACCGCAGAGCCCCGCCAGGTGACCACGGCGCTCGCCATCGGACAGCCGGCCGTGGAGCGCCGTCCCGCTGGAGTCCTCCGGCGGGTGGCCGGGTGGGATCCCCTGGTGCGCGGTCGCTGTGGCCGTTCACCACGAGCGGATGAGGACCACCCGCACCGGTCCCGCCCACGATGACACGATGGTGAGCGATCGCGCGGACACGTCTCCTCCCCCGGAGGGGAAGCGGAGCCGATTGCTCGCCGTGCTGCTGGCGATGGCGATGTTCGTGCTCGTCGTCGACACGTCGCTGATGAACGTCTCGATCTCGGCGGTCGTCCGTGACCTGGACACGACCGTCTCCGGCGTGCAGTCCGCGATCGCGCTCGAGGCACTGGTCTCCGCCGCGTTCATCCTGATCGGCGGCAAGGTCGGCGACCTGGCCGGTCGCAAGCTGGCGTACACGCTGGGGCTGCTCGGTTACGCCGTCGGCGCCGTCGCCATGACGCTCGCCCAGAACCTCACCGCGATCATCGTGTTCTGGGCGATCATCGGCGGGCTCGGCGCCTCGCTGCTCCTGCCGGCCATGCAGTCGCTCATCCACGGCAACTTCGAGGGCCCGGCGCGGAGGAAGGTCTACGCGCTGGTCGGGGCGGCCGCGGCGATCGCCGCGGCGGTGGGGCCGCTGCTGGGCGGCGTCATCACGACGTTCCTGTCGTGGCGGGTCGGGTTCCTGCTCGAGGCCGTGATCATCGCCGTCGTGCTGTCGGGCCTCCGGCTCGTCCGCGACGTCCCCTACACCGGTCCCCGGCACGTCGACGTCGTCGGTTCGGTCCTGTCCGTCCTCGGGATGGGCGGCATCGTGCTGAGCATCCTCGTCTGGCAGGAGGGCGGTGAGTCCGTCGGCGGGCTGCTGCTGATCGGCCTGGTCGCGATGGGTGCACTGGTGTGGTGGCTGCGGCGCGGCAAGCGCCTGGGTCGGCCGACGCTGCTCGACCCGGACCTGTTCTCGTCCAAGTACTTCCGGCTCGGGGTCTCCGAGCAGCTCCTCCAGCAGATCGCCCTGGGCGGCACGATGATCGTGCTGCCCATCTACCTGCAGATGGTGCTGGAGTACGACGCGCTGCAGGCCGGCCTGTCCATCGCCCCGCTGTCGCTGAGCATGTTCGGGATCGCCCTGCTCGCCGGCCAGCGCGCGGGGCGGCGGCGCCCGTCCACCATCGTCCGATGGGGGTTCGCGCTCTTCACCGCCGGGCTGGTGATCCTGCTCCCGGTCGTGCCCCGCGCGGACTCCGGCTGGTACCTCCTGGTCCCGCTGCTGATCGCCGGATGCGGGCTGGGGCTGCTGGTCTCGCAGCTGAACAACTACACGCTGAGCCCGGTCTCCGACGAACGCGTCAGCGAGGCCGCCGGCGTGAACTCCGCCGCCGGGTCGTTCGGGCTGTCCTTCGGCCTGGCGTTCGCCGGCGCGATCATGCTCGCCGCGCTCGCGATCACGTTCACCACCCGCGCCGAGGACAGCGACGTCCTGTCCTCCGCCGAGCAGCAGCAGGTGGCGGAGGTGCTGGAGGACGACGCGCAGCTGATGAGCAACGCCGGGCTCGAACAGCTGCTCGCCGACCAGCCCGCGGCGACCCGCGAGGAGATCGTCCGCATCAACACCGAGGCCCGGCCCCCGGCGCTGCAGATCGCCCTGGTGATCCCCATCCTCGCGGGCCTCCTGGGCCTGGCCAACTCCTTCCGCATGGCCCGGCTGCCCGACCCCGTCCCGTCGAGCTCGACCGAGGGGCTCGCCCTGGGCTGACAGCACCCGGCTCCCCGCTGGGCCCTGCCGGGCCCTGCTTCGGCCAGGCGGCTCAGCCGAGGACCAGCACCCCTGCCAGCGCGACCCCCGTGACGAGCAGCGTCGACAGCGTCGACACGAGGAGGACCCGTCCGCTGCCGCGGAGCAGCGAGCGGATCTGCACCGCCGCGCCCATGCCGAAGAGAGCGGCGCCGAGCGCCGCGACCTGCACGTGCGAGATCGCGTCGAGCACCCCTGTGGGCATCACACCGGTGCTGCGCAGGGCGACGCAGGCGACGAACCCGAGCACGAACAGCGGCACGATCGGTGGCCGCTTGGCAGCCGTGCCCTGATCCGACCCGGCCAGCCGCCGCCGGACACTGACCGTTGCGACGACGGGCGCCAGCAGCAGCACCCTGGTCAGCTTGACGACGACCGCGATCGCCACGACGGCGGCACCTCCGGCGCCGGCGGCCGCGACCACCTGACCGACCTCGTGGATGCTCGCCCCGGCCCAGATGCCGAACTGCACGTCGCTGAGGCCCAGCGGGTTCGCCAGCAACGGCAGCAGCACCATGGCCACGGTGCCGAAGAGGGTGACCATGGCGATCCCGACCGCGACGTCCTCCTCGTCGGCCCTGGCCGTGTCCTCCATCGCGGCGATGGCCGAGGCCCCGCAGATGGCGAACCCGGTGCCGATCAGCAGGCTGCGGGCCGCGCCGAGCTGCAGCCGGTTCCCGAGCCACGTGGTCACGACCAGCGTGACCACCAGGGTGCCGGCGACGAGTGCGACCGTCCCGACGCCCAGCGCCATGATGGAGCCGAACGACACGGCGAACCCCAGCAGCACGATGCCGATCCGCAGCAACCGCCTGGTCACGGCCGCGAGGGCCTGCTTCGCCACCCGGGGCAGCAGGCCGGTGTTGCCGGCGACCATGCCCAGAGCGACCGCCCAGGTCAGGACGCCGACCGCCGGAACGAACCGGTGCGCGAGGAGTGCGCCGCCGAGCCCGAGGGCCGCGGCGACGAGGCCCGGCCACCGGCGCGGCGGCGTCGCCGCGCCGGTGGCCGTGTCCGCGGCCCGGCCCCTGCCGGCCACCGGGACGGTCTCGGCCGGGGCCTGCTCGACGGTGGTCATGCCCGTGCGGGCTCGGGCAGGCGGCAGGAGCGGAACCCGTTCGGGTCGCGCTCCACCGTGCTCCCGCCCAGCCGGTCGATCAGCTCGACCGCCTCCGGCCACTCGCCGAACCCGGAGGCCGGGTTCAGGTGGCCGACGGCACCGAGGTCGTGCACGTGGCTGCCCCAGGACGCCGCGAGGCTGCGCAGCCGCACGGGGTTGCCGAGCGGGTCGTCGCTGCTCGCGGCGACGATGCTGGGGAAGGGCAGCGGCTCCCTCGGGATCGGCAGCCACCCGTGGGCCCGCAGCCGGTCGATCGAGGGGTACTCCGCGGGCAGCTCGGCCGCGAACACGGGCGGGGTGGCCAGGAGGGCGCCGACCACCCGCGTGGGGTTGTACCGCGCCGCCCAGTGCACCGCGACCAGCACCCCGGCGCTGTGGGCGACGAGGACCACCGGCCCGGGGGCCTGCTCGACGACCTGGTCGAGCAGGGTCACCCGCACCAGCAGGCCGGCGTCGGTCCGCCCCAGCGGCGGGACGGTCCGCGCGCCCGGCAGCGCGGCGGCGAGCCGCGTCTGCCAGTGGTCCCCGACGTGGCCGCGCAGGCCCGGGACGAGGACGACGGTCGCCGCGCTCATCGGGTGACCGCCGGGGCGTTCACCTTGAGGAGGCTCTTCGGGTACGCCCGGCGGCCCAGGATCAGCGCCACGAGCGCACCGACCGCGACCATCGGCACGATCTTCATCGCGCTCTCCAGACCGAGCCGGTCGGCCAGCATGCCGGTGACGACCGGTCCGGCCGCGAGACCGAGCAGGTTGTTGGCCAGCGTGAGCGTGCCGAAGGCGGTCGCCCGGATCGACTCGTGGGTCAGGTTCGCCACCATCGCACCGGCCGGACCGGTGGTGCCGGCGGCGAAGAAGATGCCGACGCCGAGCAGCAGCAGCTGCGGGGCACCCGGCTCCAGCGCGAAGCCCACGCCGAGGAGGACCAGCGACAGCAGCGAGTAGACGATCGCCGTCGTCCACTTGCGGATGGCCACGTGCCGGCTCAGCCGGTCGGTGACCCAGCCGCAGACGATCATGCCGGTGCCCATGAGCAGGATGGCGAGGGCCGCCAGCGCGGCCGCCCGGTCCGGCGCGAGGCCGTAGGCGCGGTTGAGGTAGCTGGGCAGCCAGGCGAACAGCGAGCCGGCGAGGAACAGCTGCAGCCCGCTGCCGACGTAGGCGGCGATGACCGACGGGGTGCTGAACAGCGTGCGCAGCGGGGCCCGCTTGCCGGGCACGGAGACCGGCTCGCCCTCGGCGGCGTCGTCGACCCGGTGCGCGTCGAGCTTCTTGTCGCTGATGAACATGCGGTAGAGCAGGACCAGGACGAAGCCGAGGACGGCCATCGCGCCGAAGGACCAGCGCCAGCCGAACTGGACGGCGAGGGCGCCACCGAGGGCGACACCGAGCACCGAGCCGAACGAGCCGCCGGCCATGAAGGCACCTGTGAAGGACGCCCGCTTGTAGGCCGGGAAGACGGCGAGGACGACGGCCAGGCCGACGCTGCCGTAGGCGGCCTCACCGACGCCGATGAAGACGCGGGCCAGCATCAGCTGCTCGTAGTTGGCCGCGATCGCGGAGCCGGCCGTGGCGAGGCTCCAGATGACGGCCATGAGGACGATCGAGCGGACCCGGCCCCATCGGTCGCCGAGCAGGGACAGCGGAACGGCCAGGAGCCCGACCGTCAGCGCGACGACGCTGGTGAGCGCCCCGAGCTGCGTGTCGGTGAGGGCCCACTCCAGCTTGAGGAAGGGGAACACGGCCGAGAGGACCTGCCGGGACATGTAGTCCGACAACAGCAGGGCGAACGTGAGGGTGAAGACGACCCACGGGAAGAGCCGGCGGGCCTTCTTCGTGGGGGCCTGCGTGGAGGCAGGGTCGACGACGGTGTCGTCGACCCTGCTCCCGGTGACCAGCGATGTCATGACGAGCTCCAGTGCGCGATTCGAGGTCGATGTCGGTGCCCGTCCGGTGACGGGACCGATGGGGTCGACCTCGAACGCAGGGGTTCGCTGTCGACGTGGTGGCGCAGGTGCGGGCCGGGCGGAACCGGGCCCGCACCTGCGGACCGGGGTGGCGGGAGAAACGGCCGATCAGGCGGTGCCGGTCAGGCGGTGCCGGTCAGGCGTGGTGCAGGAAGCCGCGCTGGCCGGGGCGGCGGTT